>CAJQNZ010000041.1 GCA_905479835.1 uncultured Flavobacteriaceae bacterium | reverse complement strand
TTAATACATCAATTTTTCCTTCTGATAAAATTACAGTTTCGATCGCTTTTGAAATAGTTGTAATATCATTCACATCTAGAGCAATCAATTTAAAAGGATGTGCTTTTATTTTTTGCGGGTTTCTACTTGTGCCGTAAACAATATATCCTTTTTCAGACAAATATTCTCCTACAGATTTTCCTATTCCAGAGGATCCGCCAGTTATTAATACAACTTTACTCATATAGCAAAAGTATGAAAAAAGACAATAGACCAATAGAGAATAGAAAAAAGACTTAAATAAAAAATTAAAGTATCTAAAAGTGGTTAAAGTTTCTTCCCTTTGCGAAGACAGAAAATGAGTAGAATCAAAAAATGGCAAGCGACCTACATCACACTGCTACAACCTAATACCTTTGCTGCGTTCCCGCCCTGGAGGATTCAAAGGGAGCTAGTTGTGTAGGACTTGCCGCTGCAAATTTACAATCAATTTTAATGTTGCGCAATATTTTTTAAACTAATTTATGTAACATTTTTAAGTGATTGAATACTAATAATTTTGTAAATACATCAACAGGCAATCTAAAATTTGTTTTTGTATATTTGTTCAACTTATAAATCAACTAAACATGGAAACTCAAAACACATCATCGAAACAAATTATGCTTAATTATGGTATAATGCTAGGTATTACATCCATATTATTAAATGTAATTATGTATGCTCTAGGGATGACTTACGCACCTCATTGGTCTGTAGGATTACTTGGAATCGCAATAATGATCGGATTTATTATAATGGGAATTAAGAAATTTAAAGAATTTAATGGTGGCTTTTTATCATTGGGAGAAGCATTAAAAACTGGCGTTGGAATTGCTTTAATTGCAGGAATAGTTGGAGTAGTTTATACTTTAATTTTTACCAATTTTATTGAACCAGATTATTTTGCTAAAATGCTTGAAGTTCAAGAACAACAATTGATAGATTATGGAATGTCTGATGAACAGATTGAAAACCAACTTTCAATGACTGAAAAAATGTCTGGACCTACAATGGCTGCTGGAATGAGTATCATTGGTAGTATTTTCTTAGGATTTATTATTTCACTTATCGGTGGACTGGTAATGAAACACTCAGATGAAGATTAAAAAAAAATAAATGAATATATCAGTTGTCATTCCTTTATTGAATGAAGACGAATCTTTACAAGAATTATATGATTGGATTGTGCGTGTTGTACAATCCAATCAGTATTCTTATGAAATCCTATTTATTGATGATGGAAGTACAGATGAATCTTGGAAAGTCATTCAACAACTATCTGAAAAAAATTCCAATGTAAAAGGTATTAAATTTCAGACCAACTATGGAAAATCCCAAGCCTTAAATGCAGGATTCAAAGTCGCTCAAGGTGATGTAGTAATCACTATGGATGCAGATTTACAGGATAGTCCTGACGAAATTCCAGAATTGTACAACTTAATTATAAAAGAAAATTTCGACTTGATTTCTGGTTGGAAAAAAAAGCGCTACGATTCAAAAATTAGAAAAAATATTCCTTCCAAACTTTTTAATTGGGCAGCAAGAAAAACTTCAGGTTTAAAATTACATGATTTCAATTGCGGATTGAAAGCCTATAAAAATGAAGTTGTAAAAAACGTAAATGTATATGGTGAAATGCACCGTTATATTCCTGTACTTGCTAAAAATGCAGGATTTCTAAAAATTGACGAAAAAGTGGTACAACATCAAGCAAGGAAATACGGAGAAACAAAATTTGGTATTGACCGTTTCATCAATGGATTTCTAGATTTACTTACCATTTCTTTTTTGTCTAAATTTGGGAAAAGACCTATGCATTTATTTGGGCTTCTAGGAAGTTTTATGTTTATCATTGGAATGTTATCTGCATTGTATATTGGTATTTCCAAACTCTTAAAATTATTTTATTTCCATACTCCTACTCGTTTGGTTACAGATAATCCTTGGTTTTACATTGCATTATCAACCATGATTATTGGAACATTATTTTTCTTGTCTGGTTTTCTTGGTGAATTAATTTTACGTACAAAACAGAACGAGAATTTATATAAAATCAACCAAAAAATCAATCTTTAATGATCGTTTAAAATAGTATCTTTGCTTACTAATTATTTTATTACAACATGACAAAAAATCAAATACTAGATAGAGCCCAATTATGGCTTTCTGACACCTTTGATGCTGCTACGCAAAAAGAAATTAAAGAATTAATTGATCACAATCCTGAGCTACTTGAAGATAGATTCTATAAAGACATGGAATTCGGAACTGGAGGTATGCGCGGAGTTATGGGTGCAGGATCCAATAGAATCAATAAATATACACTAGGAAGAGCGACTCAAGGACTTTCCAATTATTTACTTAAATCCTTTCCAAATAAAGAATTAAAAGTTGCCATCGCATACGATTGTAGACATAATAGTAAAAAATTTGCTAAACTTGTTGCTGATGTTTTCTCTGCTAATAATATTAAGGTTTACCTATTTGAGGATTTACGTCCTACACCTGAATTATCATTTACAGTAAAACATTTAGGTTGTGATGCTGGAATCGTTCTTACGGCTTCACATAATCCACCAGAATATAATGGTTATAAAGTATATTGGAAAGATGGCGGTCAGATAGTTCCACCAGAAGATGGAGGAATAATTACCGAAGTAAATAAAATAGATTTTTCTGAAATTAATTTTAATGCCAATGAAAGTTTGATTGAAACAATTGGTGAAAAAATTGATTCAGTATTTATTGATGGTTGTGTGAAAAATGGTACAATACCATCAATAAAAAATAGAGATAACTTAAAAATTGTTTTTACATCTTTACACGGAACTTCAATAGTTTCTATTCCTGAAACATTGAAAAGAGCTGGATATACAGATGTCCATATTGTTGAAGAACAACGTGTTCCAAATGGCGATTTCCCAACTGTAAAATCACCAAATCCTGAAGAACCAGCAGCATTAAAAATGGCTACAGATCTTGCAGATAAAATAGGTGCAGATATTGTCATAGGTACAGATCCAGATTGTGATAGATTGGGTGTTGCTGTCCGAGATATGAATGGGAAAATGACACTTTTAAATGGGAATCAAACCATGAGTGTCATGACTAATTTTTTAATCAAAAAATGGAAAGAAGAAGGTAAAATAAATGGAAATCAATTTATCGGATCAACTATTGTTTCCACAGAATTAGTAAATAAAATTGCAGATAATTATGATGTAGAAACTAAAATTGGATTGACAGGTTTTAAATGGATTGCAAAGATGATTCGTGATTATGAAACTATGGATTTCATAGGAGGAGGAGAAGAAAGTTATGGTTATATGGTAGGAGAATTTGTTAGAGATAAAGATGCTGTAACTGCAACATTATTAGCTTGTGAAATTGCAACCATTGCAAAACAGAACGGCAGTTCTTTTTATGAAGAATTATTAAATATTTATGTAAAACATAATTTTTATAAGGAACACCTTATTTCGATAGTGAAAAAAGGAATGGATGGTGCACAACAGATTCAACAAATGTTGAGCGAACTACGACAAAACCCTATTACAGAAATAGATGGAGAAAAAGTTGAGTTCTTATGTGATTATCAATCTGGAATTAAGAAGAATTTAATTACAGGAGAAGAATCAACTATGGATATTCCTAAATCTAATGTATTGATTTATCATACTGAAAATGGAACTCGTATTGCTGCAAGACCAAGTGGAACGGAACCTAAAATTAAATTTTACTTTAGCGTAAACACCACTTTAGATGCTATTGAAAATGCCCAAGAAACTGAAAAAAAATTAGACGCAAAAATTCAGCGAATTATAAAAGAAATGAAATTATAAATTTGTCTCCTCGAGCGCAGTCGAGAGGTTTTTTAAATAGTTCTCGACTGCGCTCGAACTGACATTGAAAAAATTAAAATAATTTATATTGAATCACTTTAGAAAAATATTAAAATATGCAAAACTATACCAAAGATTCGCTTGGTTAAATGTATTGTTCAATATTCTATATGCAATTTTTAATGTTTTATCTGTTTTAGCATTTATTCCTGTACTTGGAATATTATTTGGTAAAGAAGAAAAAGTTACTAAAGAACCTGTGTATAATGGAATCAGGAATTTATATGATTATGTTCAAGGTTCGCTGAATTATCGTGTAACTGAAATGATGGAAAATGGAGGTGTTGAACAAGCCTTATTATTTATTTGCATATTATCTTTTAGTTTGTTTTTCTTTAAAAACCTATTTAGATATCTAGCCTCTTATGTATTAGCCTTTTTACGTAACGGTGTTGTCAAAGATATACGTGATAGTCTGTATCATAAAATTATAGAATTGCCTATTTCCTATTTTTCTGAAAAGAAAAAAGGAGATACAATCGCTAGAATGACATCAGATGTTCAAGAAATTGAAACTTCTTTTTTAACATCGCTTGAAACCATTGTAAGAGAACCTTTAACAATAATTCTCACCCTTGTTTCGATGTTTGCCATAAGTGCACAACTCACATTTTTTGTTTTTATTTTATTGCCTATTTCTGGCTTTATTATTTCCTCTATTGGTAAAAAATTAAAAGCCAATTCAACATTGGCACAAAAAGAAAACGGTAATTTTTTATCATTTATCGAGGAAACATTAACAGGATTGAGAGTTATCAAAGGTTTTAATGCTGAAGATAGAATTGAATCTAAATTTAAAGATTCAACTAAGAAATATAGAAATTTAATGACGAGTGTTTTACACAGAAAGACGATGGCATCTCCAATGAGTGAGTTTTTAGGAACAACTACAATTATTGCTATTTTATATTTTGGAGGAAGATTAGTATTAGGAGATAACAGTGAAATGAAACCTCAAGAATTTTTCGGTTATATCGGATTATTTTATTTGGTTTTAAATCCTGCCAAAGCCATTGCAACTGCTTATTCCAATATTCAACGAGGTGATGCATCTGCTGAACGAATTCTATCTGTTTTAGAAACTAAAAATACAATAGTAGACAATCCAGATGCTATTATTAAAAAAACATTTGATAAGGAAATCGTATTTGATGATATCTCATTTAAATATAAGGATGACTTCGTCTTAAAAAACTTTTCATTAACAATTCACAAGGGTCAATCTATTGCATTGGTAGGTCAATCTGGAAGTGGTAAATCTACTATCGCCAATCTTATTACTAGATTCTATGATGTTACTAAAGGATCTATTAAAATTGATGGAATAGACATTAAAGATATGACCAAAAAATCACTTCGTGATTTAATGGGCATCGTAACTCAAGATTCTATTTTATTTAATGATTCTGTTAAAAACAATATTGCTTTGGGAGTTGAAAACCCTGAAGATGCAGCGATTCTTGAAGCTTCTAAAATTGCAAATGCCCATGAATTTATCAAAGATTTACCGCAACAATATGAAACAAATATTGGTGATAGTGGGAACTCTCTTTCTGGCGGACAAAAACAACGCTTGTCAATTGCACGTGCTGTGCTAAAAAATCCTCCAATTATGATATTGGATGAAGCAACTTCGGCATTGGATACAGAAAGCGAACAATTGGTTCAGACTGCACTAGAAAAAATGATGAAGAATCGTACATCACTTGTTATTGCACATCGATTGTCTACGATTCAAAATGCTGATTTAATATTAGTATTAAGAAAAGGGGAGATTATAGAACAAGGAAAACACGATGAGTTATTGAGTAAGAAGGGAGACTATTACAAGTTGGTAAATATGCAATCGTTATAACATTATTTCTTTCGCTGAAATTTCAATAACAATTCCCCCATTTTTTGATGAATTAATTGAATCCCTTTTAAAGGTCTTATCATTACTTTAAATGCAATTATTTTACCATCGTCATTCCAAGTAATAATATCAACTCCATTCACAAGAATTTCGTCTATTTCTACTTCAAATTCTAAGATCGTTTCATTACCTTCAATTACCTTTTTAACATAAGTAAATGTATCATTAGTAAGTACATGCAATGCAGCAGATAAATAGAGCAGTGTTACTTTTTTCCCCACTTGTGGTGTATGAACGACAGGAGAGTAAAAAACCACATCTTCTGATAAAATATCATTTAATTTCTCGAGATCTCTTGAAATAATGATTTCATGCCATTTTTCTACATTTGCTTTCATGCTTCCTACACCTTTTTTAATCCTAATTTCTCTGCTCTTACAATCATAAATTGATATGCTTCATCATAATCATTGGCAATCACTCCATCAAGAATTGCTTCTTTTATAGCATCTTTTATCTGACCTATTTCTCTACAAGGCTTTAAATTAAAAGTTTTCATAATTAATTCGCCAGAAATAGGAGGTTGAAAATTACGAACGTGATCACGCTCTTCTACCTCTTTAATTTTTGAACGAACTAAATCGAAATTCTGATGATACTTTTTAAACTTTCTTGGATTTTTGGTCGTGATATCTGCTTCACATAAGGTCATCAAACTATCTATATCATCTCCTGCATCAAATACCAATCTTCTCACTGCAGAATCTGTTACTTCTGTTGCCAATACGATAGGACGTGAACTTAATAAGACCATTTTCTGAACAAATTTCATCTTATCATTCAACGGCATTTTCAATCGTCTGAATAACTTGTAAACCATTTTTGAACCTACAAATTCGTGTCCATGAAATGTCCATCCAATTTTTTTATGAAACTTTTTGGTCGGTGCTTTTCCAATATCATGAAGCAATGCAGCCCATCTCAGCCATAAATCATCTGTGTTCTGGGAAATATTATCAACTACTTCAAGCGTGTGGTAAAAATTATCTTTATGTCGTTGACCTTCTACTTCTTCAACACCTTGAAGAGCTGTCAATTCTGGAAGAAATTGATGAAGCAAATTTGCATTGTGCAATAATATAAAACCAATTGAAGACTTAGGAGTAGCTATAATTTTATGCAATTCATCTATAATTCTTTCAATGGTAATTATTTTTAGTCGTCCTGAATTTTCAGCAATAGCATTCAATGATTTTGATTCTATCTTAAATCCAAGTTGTGTTGCAAATCGAATTGCTCGCATCATACGCAATGGATCATCAGAGTAGGTTATTGCTGGATCTAAAGGTGTACGAATTATTTTATGTTCAATATCAGACAATCCATTGAATGGGTCCAATAATTCTCCCCAACTATTTTTATTAAGACTGATTGCAAGTGCATTAATAGTGAAATCTCTTCGGTTTTGGTCATCTTCTAGCGTTCCATTTTCAACTGTTGGATTACGACTATCAGTAGAATAGGATTCTTTTCTTGCTCCTACAAATTCTACTTCAATATCTTCATACCGTAACATTGCTGTTCCATAGGTTTTAAACACCTGAACATTAGGTTGATGCGGTAATAATTGGGCAACTTTTTGAGCTAATTCTATTCCACTTCCTATTGCTACAATATCAATATCCTTCGCTGTTCCACGCCCTAAAATAAAATCCCTCACATAACCGCCAATGACATAAGAAGATATATTCAACTCTTCGGATGCTTGTGAGATAATTTCAAAAATTGGATTACTTACTGCTTTACTATAATTCATTAAAATCAATTGATACTTTTAATTTCGTATAATCTGAATACTTCCATCTCTTTCAATTTTAATTATTGATGATGGTTCTTTATTCACTTTTTCACGATTCAAATTTACAACATAGTCTACGCTATCCAAAATTGGTTTTTGAATTTCAATAAAACTTTTTGGTGTAGGTTCTCCACTTACATTAGAAGAAGTAGAAACTATTGGTTTTTTAAATCTTTTTATTAATTTTCTGCAAAAATTATCTTGTACTATTCTTATCGCTACTGAAGTATCAGTTGCGATAACATTCCCAGCAATTCCTTTTGGATTATAGTAAATAACTGTTGTTGGTTTGGTTACAGATTTTAAAAAAGCAAGCGCTTTTTTTGGAACGGAAACATACTTTTTCAACATATGAATCGAACTTACAAGAATGATGAGACTCTTACTTTCTTCTCTATTTTTTATGTGATATATTTTAGAAACTGCATCAAAATTAGTCGCATCACAACCTATTCCCCATACTGTATCAGTAGGATATAAAATTGTATTTCCTTTATTAAGAACAACCAATGCTTTATTAATTTCCTGAATCATTATTTAAAAATTAATTTGAAGAATTGTTTAAAACCTTCAACTTCACATATCGTTTATACACACCATAAGCCTGTGCCTTAGCCAAGATAAATCCAGAATACCCATCTAAAAATCCTAATCTTATTATGTAATGAATAAAAAAGCGAACAGGGGGTTTTATAGATAAATGATACGGAGTTACTTTTTTACTTTGTAAATATAATTGTTGGGCTTGCAAACCTGAATACGTATTCAATTTAGAAATATAATGATCAAATCCACGATAAGAAAAATGTTCCAATTTATGATTTAAAAAACCTAATTTTCCTTCAGTTTCTATTATTTCATGTACAGGATTACCATTATATTGACAATATTCTTTTAAAAATAAACGAACTACTTTATCTCTTTGCCATCCTCCAAATCGAATTCTTTTATTAAAAAAATAAAAGGTTCTATAGACATAAAATCCAACAAAATCTTCAGATAATTTTACCTGTTGCAATATTTCAGTTCTTAATTCTGGAGTTACTCTTTCGTCTGCATCTAATATATAAATCCAGTCGTATTTTGCTTGTTGGATCGCATAATTTTTTTGAGAAGAAAAATCGTCAAAAACACGTTGAATTAATCTAACATCATGTTTTTTAACAAGCTCTACAGTTGTATCTGTGCTGAAAGAATCTATTACAATAATCTCATCTGCAAAACTGACAGATTTTATTGCTTCTTCAATATGAATTTCCTCGTTAAAGGTTGGTATAATTGCAGTGATTTTCAAATTTATATCTAATCTATTTACCCAAGTTAGACAGCTACATTGTATTCACGAAGAGCATCATTTAATGACGTTTTTTTATTGGTACTTTCTTTCCTTTTTCCTATGATTAATGCACAAGGCACATTATAATCTCCTGCTGCAAATTTCTTTGTATAACTTCCAGGAATCACAACGGATCTTGCAGGAACTCTACCTTTCATTTCAATAGGAGTATCACCAGTAACATCAATGATTTTGGTACTCATAGTCAAGACGACATTTGCCCCTAAAACAGCTTCTTTTCCTACTCTTACTCCTTCTACTACGATACATCTGGATCCAATAAATGCACCATCCTCGATAATAACTGGAGCAGCTTGTAATGGTTCTAAAACACCTCCTATTCCTACTCCTCCACTTAAATGAACATTCTTACCTATCTGAGCACAACTTCCTACAGTTGCCCATGTATCAACCATGGTTCCTTCATCCACATATGCGCCAATATTTACATAACTTGGCATTAAAATAGTTCCTGATGAAATGTAAGATCCGTGTCTTGCAACCGCATTTGGGACAACTCTTATCCCTCTTTCTGCATAATTTCGTTTTAAAGGAATCTTGTCATGATATTCAAAAATTCCAACTTCAAGAGTTTCCATTTTCTGAATTGGAAAATACAATACAACTGCTTTTTTTACCCATTCATTCACCTGCCAATCTTCCTTTAATGGTTCTGCAACTCTCAGTGCACCTTCATCCAATAAATCCACAACACGCCTTATAGCCTCTTGAGTTTTATCCTCTTTTAACAATTCCCTATTGTCCCAAGCTTTTTCTATAATTTCTTGTAAATTTTTCATTCTATTCTATTTAGTAAGACAAAGATAAATATACCATCTTTATTAGAAGGTATAAACACTATTTATTTGTTATTGAATTAAATGATTATTTTTGCAAGAAATTAAAGTAGTAATGGCTAGAATAGTAGCATTTGATTATGGACATAAAAGAATAGGAATAGCCGTGACGGATGAATTACAGATCATTGCTTCTGGAATCGAAACTGTTGAAACTAAAAACATCTTTTCTTTTTTACGTAATTATCTAACTAATGAAAATGTTGAATTGTTTATTGTAGGAGAACCAAAACAAATGAACAACACTGCTAGTGAAAGTGAAGTTTTAATTAAACAATTTATTGAAAAGTTAAATTCAACTTTTCCAAAAATCCCTATAAAAAGAGTGGATGAACGTTTTACTTCAAAAATGGCATTTCAATCTATGATTGATGGAGGATTAAAAAAGAAGCAGCGTCAGAATAAAGCGTTAATTGATAAAATCAGCGCAACAATAATTTTACAAACTTTTTTAGACCAAAAAAAATAATGAATCCTTTTAAAAAATTATATGTCTTTATAAGACGTAAGCATAGAGTTTATTTTAAGAAATCTATTCTTAAAAAAGAAAACGCAATTTTAAAGGATACTGAATTTGTTATTGTTGCAGATAATTGTTGGGGAGGAGCAGTATACCAATGGTACGAAAGACCCTATAATTCTCCGTTTGCAGGAGTTGGTATTTATGCAGATTGCTATTTAAAACTCTTATCAAACTTTGACTATTACATGAGTCAAAAATTAAATTTCATTACTGAAAGTAAGTATGCGTATCGAGAACTAAATTATCCATTAGCCCTCCTGGACGATGTAGAATTGCATTTCACTCATTATAAAACAGAAAAAGATGCAGGAACCAAATGGGAACGAAGAACTGAAAGAATGCTTGAAGTAACAAATAAAGACAATTATTATTTTAAAATATGTGATGCTTGGAAAGCAGATGAAGCAGTGTTTAAAAAATTCCATGAACTACCTTTTAAAAACAAAGTATCTTTTACATTAAAAGACAAAAAAACTTTCGAGAATACTGCTCATATCGGAATGAATGAACATCATAAAGATGATAAAACTATTGTACCAAATGGTATTAAACTTTTTAAAATTTCTTTTCTATATTATAATGTAACTGATTGGTTGGCTCATAAAACTATAAATAGAACAACTTATAAAAGTTAATTTAAATCAAAAAAAATCACATAAATACGAATAATTCATAGTATCATTATTCATACAAAATTATTAGATTTTACATCTAAAATCGTATTATTGCACTCGATTAAATTTTAAAAAATGATTTTACCAATTATTGCTTACGGAGATCCAGTTTTAAGAAAAGTAGCTGTTGATATTGATAAAGAATATCCTCAACTAGATGAATTGTTGGAAAATATGAAACAAACAATGGAAAACGCTCATGGTGTAGGTCTTGCAGCTCCTCAGATAGGAAAAGCGATTCGTATATTTTTAGTAGATACAACTCCATTTGCAGATGATGAAGAACTAGAAGAAGAAGAAAGAGTGTTTTTAAGTAATTTTAAGAGAACATTTATCAATGCCAAGATTATTGAGGAAACTGGTAATGAATGGGCTTTTAATGAAGGTTGCTTGAGCATTCCAGATGTGAGAGAAGATGTATTCAGAAATGAAACCATCACAATTGAGTTTCTTGATGAAAATTTCAAAAAACATTCTGAAGTCATATCAGGACTGGCAGCAAGAGTTGTCCAACACGAGTACGATCATATTGAAGGAATTTTATTTACTGATAAAATCAATTCCCTCAAGAAAAGATTAATCAAGAAAAAACTCGATAATATCTCAAAAGGAAAAACAAATCCAGATTATAGAATGAAATTCTACAATCCGAAAAAGAAAACCTCATAGAGGGATTTTTATAAAAAGACTATTAAGACTAAATAAATATGAGTTTAGAAAAAATTATTTCTGTTACAGGAAAACCAGGATTATATGAGATTATTGCACAATCTAAAGGAGGACTGATTATTGAATCATTGATTGATAACAAAAGATTTCCAATTGCTACTACCCACAATGTGAGCGTATTGGATAATATTGCAATTTATACCTATGAAGAAGAAATTCCATTAAGAATGGTATTGAAATCTATCTTTGAAAAAGAAGAAGGAAAAGAATGCATGAGCCATAAAGAGAGTTCTGCCAAATTAACTGCATATTTTTTAGAAATTTTACCAGACTATGATGAAGAACGTGTATATGTTTCTAATATTAAGAAAGTTTTACAATGGTATAATTTACTTGTAAATAAAAAGTTTGATTTTTCATCTATTACTGAAGAAAACGAAACAGAAGATAAGGCATAAATGAATTCAAGAGCACAACAATTAAAATCTATAGATCGACTACTAACGATCATGGATGAGTTGCGCGAAAAATGTCCTTGGGATCAAAAACAAACCCTACAATCGCTACGTCATTTAACCATCGAAGAAACCTACGAACTGGGTGATGCTATTCTAGATAACGACTTAGAAGAAGTTAAAAAAGAATTGGGCGATTTACTATTGCACATTGTTTTTTATGCCAAAATCGGTTCTGAAAGCAAGAATTTTGATATTGCCGATGTTGCTAATTCTATTTCTGAAAAATTAATCTCTCGCCATCCTCATATTTATGGTGATGTAGAAGTGAAAGACGAAGAAGAAGTAAAACAGAATTGGGAGAAACTTAAACTAAAAGAAGGGAAGAATTCTGTATTAGAAGGTGTTCCTAGATCGCTTCCTGCACTCGTAAAAGCCAATAGAATTCAAGATAAGGTTGCTGGTGTAGGCTTTGATTGGGAAGAACCTCAGCAGGTTTGGGAGAAGGTGCAAGAAGAACTTGCAGAATTGAACGAAGAAATTAAAAAAGGAAATACAGACGCTATTGAATCTGAATTTGGCGATGTGTTATTTTCTCTGATTAACTACGCACGATTTATCAAAGTCAATCCTGAAAATGCTTTGGAACGTACCAATAAAAAATTTATCAAGCGTTTTCAATTTTTAGAAAATGCCGCTAAGAAAGAAGGAAAAGAACTTTCTGATATGTCTCTTGCTGAAATGAATAAACATTGGGAGAAGTCGAAGGAATTCTTTAAATAGTTTAAATTGGGAGAACCAAAATAAGTTTTTCAAATAATTTTAATTTTGACGCTGCTTGAGATTATTTCCAAGTCACCAGTTCGAGTGGTTTTTCTGACTGCGGAAGAAAAATTGTATCGAGAACTCGTTTAAATCTAAAACTCCGATTCTTAACAACTCTGCTGAACAAAATGGAGGTACCTAAACCAACAACATTTTTTACTATCTTTACTTGAAAAATTATTTATGATTCTTGCTGCTTTTATTTTCATTATCCTTGGATTCCTGATCAAGAATGGAAAAATGTACAATTTAATTGCTGGATATAATACCATGACAGCTGAAGAAAAATCGAAATATGATATTGAAGCAATTGCTACTTTATTTAGAAACGTGATGTTTTTTATGGCAGGATTAATCATTTTGGGATATATACTTTCTTACTATTTACAAAACCCTTCTCTATATATGAAGTTCTTTTGGATTGCAATGGTAATAGGAATTCCGTATTTATTAATCCGTTCAAATTCTAAAAAATTTAAATCCAATAATTAGATCTTAAAAAAATGAAAAAGAAATTTATTACAATTGTCATCTTGTTGCTTATTGGAGTTTCATTAAATGCTCAAAGTAATATTGACCTAAATAAAATAAAAATAACTTCTGCTTGGTGTCTGAAAGAAGTAGATGGAAAAACGGTTTGGGAAGAAACTCCAATCATTGATGTAAATAATAAACATTGCCATGATGAGCCTGAGGTTTTAGGAATACAATATCAATTAATCAATCAAGGTTATAATTTATCACCAACAGGAATAGTTGACGATGAAACAATTTCTGCTCTCAATGAATTTAAAGAATACAACAGCAAGAAAAATATTCGGAAAAGAAAAAGACAAGAAAAAAGAGAAACTAAAGAAACTCATCAATGAAAAAGAAACTTATTGCTACTGCTGTCTTGTTGTCTATTGGAGTCTCATCCATTGCTCAAGATTTACCATTAAATCCAAAAACTGGAGAATGCTATATTAAATGTATTGATAAAGAAAAAGGCCTTTCTAAATGGACAAATGCTCCTTGTAATTTATTACAAAAAGATAGTATTCAAATAAAAGCCCTTCAATACAAACTTATAAATTTAGGTTATACTGTTGAGACAACAGGTTACATAGATCTTGAAACTATTGATGCGTATAAAGATTTAAATAACAACAGTAAAAAACTAAAAAGAAAATTAAAAAATGAAAAACGAAATAAAAAGAAATAAAAAAATCGGAAAGCAAACACTTTCCGATTTTGTATTATAAATATATTTTAAAGAGAACTAAATTTTGGCTGTCGCCCTGCGACTAAATTTTCTTTGCTCCTTTGACCTTTTGCTTGGTAAGTGCCAACTCTATTACCTCTTTCATTTCGTTGACATAATGAAACTTCACCCCTTTTAAATAAGATTCCTTAATTTCAAGTACGTCTTTTCTGTTTTCAGAACATAAAATAATTTCTTTAATATTGGCACGTTTTGCAGCCAATATTTTTTCTTTTATTCCTCCTACAGGCAACACTTTCCCTCTCAATGTAATCTCTCCGGACATTGCCAATCTAGACTTCACTTTTCGTTGGGTGAATACCGAAACTAATGAAGTTAACATCGTAATTCCTGCACTCGGACCGTCTTTGGGCGTTGCACCTTCAGGAACATGAATATGAACTTTATTTTCTTCAAGTGTTTTCTGATTAATTTCAAAAGTATCAGCATTAGCATTGATATATTCCATCGCAATTGTCGCAGATTCTTTCATCACTTTTCCAAGGTTTCCAGTTATGGTCAATCCTTTTCCTTTAGAAATAATAGACTCTATAAATAAAATATCACCTCCTACTTGAGTCCAAGCCAATCCAGTTACTACTCCAGCAACATCATTATTTTCATATTTATCGCGCTCAAGATGAGAAACTCCTAATATTTTTTCTACAGCATCAGAAGAAATTTCCGTTTCGTATTTCTCTTCCATCGCAATTGATTTTGCGGCATAACGTACCACTTTTGCAATCTGCTTGTCCAATCCTCTTACTCCTGATTCACGTGTATAACCCTCAACAATTTTCTCAAATTGTGGTTTTTTAATTTGTATGTCTTTAACTGTCAATCCATGTTCCTTCAATTGCTTTGGCAATAAATGTCTTTTTGCAATTTCTACCTTTTCTTCTATCGTATAACCAGAAACATTTATAATCTCCATTCGATCGCGTAATGCCCATGGGATCGTTGAAAGACTATTGGCTGTGGCAACAAATAATACTTTAGAAAGGTCATAGCCTACTTCAAGATAATTATCATAAAAAGCCGAATTCTGTTCAGGATCCAATACTTCAAGCATCGCTGCAGAAGGATCTCCGTTATGAGAATTGGAAACCAATTTATCTATTTCATCTAACACAAAAACAGGATTGGAAGTTCCCGCTTTTTTCAAACTTTGGATCACTCTTCCAGGCATTGCTCCTATATAGGTTTTTCTGTGTCCACGGATTTCTGCTTCGTCGCGCAATCCTCCTAATGACATTCTGATATATTCTCTACCTAAAGATTCTGCTATTGATTTTCCAAGCGATGTTTTACCAACTCCTGGAGGTCCATACAAGCAAATAATAGGTGATTTCATATCCCCTTTTAATTTTAAGACTGCCAAGTGCTCAATAATTCTTTCTTTCACTTTATCAAGACCAAAATGATCTCGATTCAATATTTTCTCAGCACGTTTTAAGTCAAACTTGTCTTTAGAATATTCATCCCAAGGCAATTCCAACAATAAATCCAAATAATTCCGCTGTACTGAATATTCAGCAACTTGAGGATTCATCCTTTTTAATCTTCCGATTTCTTTTTCAAATTTAGCTGCAATTTCTTTAGACCATTTTTTCTTGAGAGATTTTTCTCTCATCTCATCCAGCTCCTCATCATAAGAAACGCCTCCTAATTCGTTTTGAATAGTTTTCAATTGTTGGTTTAAGAAATATTCACGCTGTTGCTGATCCATATCAGAACGTGTCTTTGATTGTATGTCTTGACGTAATTCTAATTTTTGCAACTCTTTAGTCATAAATTTTAGAGTCAATAAAGCTCTATCCTTCAAGTTGTTTATCTTCAATAATTCTTGCTTTTCTGAAACAGAAAGATTCATATTAGAAGAAACAAAATTTATCAAAAACGGACTACTCTCAATATTTTTAATTGCAAATGAGGCTTCTGAAGGTAGACTTGGGTTGATCTTAATGATTTCAAGCGCCATTGATTTTATAGAATCAATAATTGCATCAAATTCCTGCTCTTTTATCTGAGAACGATCTTCTTCAACTTTCTTTGTTGTTGCCTTTAAATAAGGTTCCTCTTGCGTAACAGCATCAATTTCAAAACGTTTTTTACCTTGAATGATAACAGTGATATTTCCGTCAGGCATTTTCAACATTTTCATAATTCTCGCTACAGTTCCTAATGTATGGACATCATCAATTGTAGGGTCTTCAATACTTTCATTCTTCTGAGAAACCACTCCAATCGTTTTATTAGCTGCATTAGCATCTTTAAGCAATTGAATGGACTTATCTCTTCCAGCTGTAATTGGAATTACAACTCCTGGAAATAAAACTGTATTTCTCAATGGCAAAATAGGAAGTTCGTCAGGAATCTCTTCTTTATTTATTTTCTCTTCATCTTCAGGTGTCATTAAAGGGATTAACTCAGCATCCTGATCTAGCATTTGTTGAAATGACAGATTGTCTAATTTTATATATTTAGAATCGCTCATAGTTTATTGTAGGTCATTATGTCATTAGAAACAATAAAAAATTGTTTTGACAAAAGTATATAATTATTATATTCTATTATTAATCAATATATTAAAGCGTAATACTCCAATATATCTTTCTTATAAAAGTCAATAGTTATGCCAATTGAAGAATTAAAAAATACTTTTGAAAATAAAATTATAAATAAGTTGAATTTGATTTATTTATTGGAAAGCAAGAACACAAACCCATATAATTTAAAATAAAGATAAAATAAAAATCAAAAATTTCTATACTGTTTCGATGTTTCAAATATATGCATTAGTATCTTCTCTTCTTTTTCATCATATTTGATCCCTCTACGTTGCATCACAACAGTAGCAACTTCCTTTACTTTATTGATTTGGTAGGTTGTAAAACCTCCACTTCCTCCCCAAGCAAATGATGGTACAAAATTACGTGGAAATCCTGGTCCAAAAATATTGGCACTCACACCAATGACTGTTCCTGTATTAAACATGGTGTTTATTCCACATTTCGAGTGATCTCCCATCATCAAACCACAAAACTGTAATCCTGTTTTTGCAAATCGTCCCGTTTCGTAACTCCACAATTTAACCTCAGCATAATTGTTTTTTAAATTCGAGTTATTAGTATCTGCTCCTAAATTACACCATTCTCCAATAACTGCGTTACCGAGAAAACCATCATGACCTTTATTAGAATAACCAAAAATTACAGCATTATTTAATTCTCCTCCTACTTTGGAATGTGGTCCTATAGTTGTGCCTCCATAAATTTTTGAAGCCATTTTTAATGTAGATTTTTCACATAATGCAAAAGGCCCTCTTACCATTGAACCTTCCATAACTTCCGCATCTTTACCTATGTAAATAGGACCATCAGTTGCATTTAAAGATGCCAAAGTCAATATTGCTCCTTCTTCTACAAAGATGTTTTTTTTATTGAAACAATGAACTGTTTGAGGTATTTCAGCAGATTCTCTTCCTTCAGTTAGGAAATTAAAATCTTGCTGAATGGCTTCCGCGTTTAAAGAAAAAATATCCCATGTATTTTTTACTTGTAATAATTCTGATATATATTCTATTTGTTCAAAATCATTAAAATTTTCAATTTCCTGAGTATCTGTAGTAAAAAATGCAACTATAACTTCTTTGTAAATTATTACTTGATTTTCCTTTAACTCTTTTACTTTTTCAACTAAATCATCTGTAGGTAAAAAAGAGGCATTAATCATCACATTCTCTTCCAATTCAATCATTGGAAACTTCTCTTCAAGATATTCCTCAGTCAATGTTGTTGTTGTAAACTCTAGACGTTTTTCCCATTTTTCACGAATTGTTAATATTCCAATTCGTATGTCTGCAACAGGTCTTGTGTAGGTAAATGGTAATAATGCATTCCGCACTTCTCCATCAAATAAAATGTAATTCATTGAATATGATTTTTAACAAAGATAGGTGTTTCTATGGATTTGTTTATTTGTTTAATCGTTGCTAAAACCACTTTGCAACATTGTCCCTTTTAAAATATTGTTGCTTTTACTATTTACTCAAGTACATCTTTCTACGAGAATACAATTCATAAAATTGATCATCTTTCAAATTATCAATAAATAGAATACTTTCTCCTGTTGACTTCATTTCAGGACCTAAATTCTTATCAACATTTGGAAACTTATTAAATGAGAAAACGGGTTGCTTAATTGCATAACCATCTAACCTTGGATTGAAAGTGAAATCTGTTACTTTATTAACTCCTAGCATCACCTTTGTTGCATAATTTACATAAGGTTCTCTATATGCTTTTGCAATAAATGGAACTGTTCTAGATGCTCTTGGATTGGCTTCAATAATATAAACCATATCATCTTTAACTGCAAACTGGATATTAATCAATCCAATAGTTTTTAATGCTCTTGCAATATTATGTGTATGATCTTTAATCTGCTGCATTACATACTCTCCTAAATTAAATGGAGGTAATGTAGCATTAGAATCACCAGAATGAACACCACAAGGTTCAATATGCTCCATAATTCCAATGATATACACATTTCCATCAGCATCACATATCGCATCTGCTTCTGCTTCAATAGCACCATCTAAGTAATGATCTAATAATAATTTATTTCCTGGAATTGATCTCAATAAACTAACAACATGCTTTTCAAGTTCCTCTTTATTTATTACAATTTTCATTCCTTGACCTCCTAATACATAAGATGGACGAACTAAAATTGGAAAATCTAAAGTATCTGCTATTACTAAAGCTTCATCAGCATTAGTAGCAATTCCAAATTTAGGAAATGGAATGTTTAAAGATGTTAACATATCAGAAAAACGACCTCTATCTTCTGCTAGATCCAATGCTTTGAAACTAGTACCCATGATTTTAATACCATACGCCTCTAATTTTTCAGCCAATTTTAAAGCAGTCTGTCCTCCCAATTGTACAATTACTCCTTCAGGTTTTTCATGGCGAATGATGTCGTATAAATGTTCCCAGAAAACAGGCTCGAAATATAATTTATCTGCTGTATCGAAATCTGTAGAAACAGTTTCTGGATTGCAATTGATCATTATTGTTTCATATCCTGCTTCTTTTGCCGCTAATACTCCATGAACACAGCAATAATCAAATTCAATACCTTGACCTATTCTGTTTGGTCCAGAACCTAAAACAACTACCTTCTTTTTATCGGTAACAATAGACTCGTTATCTGCATATCCTTCTTCTCCATCAATAGATATTGTATTTTCAAATGTTGAATAATAATATGGAGTCTTTGCATCAAATTCTGCTGCACATGTATCTACCAGTTTATAAACACGATTGACATTCAATTCTTCACGTTTTTTATAAACTTCAGATTCGAGACAACGCAACATATGTGCTATCTGTCTATCACCATATCCTTTTTGCTTTGCTTCTAGTAATAATTCTTTCGGTAGAGTATCTAATTTATAAGTCGAAATTTCTTTTTCTAAAGTATATAACTCTTCGTATTGCTTTAAGTACCACATATCAATCTTAGTGATATCGTATATTTTACTTAAAGAAATTCCGGCTTTAATCGCATCATAAATAATGAATACTCTATCCCATGAAGCATAGGTTAATTTTGAAATAATTGTATCATAATCCGTTTCTTCCTTTCCATCTGCACCCAATCCATTTCTTTTAATCTCTAAAGATTGTGTTGCTTTATGTAACGCTTCTTGAAACGAACGTCCGATTCCCATTACTTCACCTACAGATTTCATTTGCAAGCCTAGAGTTCTATCTGAACCTTCAAACTTGTCAAAGTTCCATCTTGGAATTTTTACAATTACATAATCTAGGGTAGGCTCAAACAATGCTGAAGTAGAACCAGTTACTTGATTGTTCAATTCATCCAAATGATACCCTAAAGCCAATTTAGTTGCTACCTTAGCAATAGGATAACCTGTTGCTTTACTTGCTAGTGCAGAAGATCGAGATACACGAGGATTAATCTCAATAGCAATTATTTCTTCTTTTTCATCTGGAGATACAGCAAACTGAACATTACAACCTCCTTCAAAATCTCCAATAGAACGCATCATATGAATCGCTAAATCACGCATTTTTTGATAGGTCGTATCACTCAAGGTCATTGCAGGTGCAACTGTAATAGAATCTCCTGTATGGATTCCCATTGGATCCATATTTTCAATCGCACAGATAATAACTACATTGTCATTTTTATCTCTTAACAATTCTAATTCATATTCTTTCCAGCCCATCATCGCCTTATCAATCATGACTTCATGAATAGGAGAAATCTCAAGACCTCTAGATAATAACTCATCAAAATCATTTTCTTCATAAACAATAGCCGCTCCTGCTCCTCCTAAAGTGAATGAAGAACGAATACATAAAGGAAATCCAAATTCTTGTGCTATTTTTTTTCCTTCCAAAAATGATGTTGCTGTGGCCTGCGGAGCCATTTCAACACCTATCTTTCCCATCAACTCTCTGAATTGTTCTCTATCTTCAGTAATATTAATAGCATCAATATCCACCCCAATCATTTGAACATTATGATCTTCCCAGATTCCTTTTTCATCTGCTTCAATACATAAATTTAAAGCCGTCTGACCTCCCATTGTAGGCAATACAGAATCAATATTAGGGTGTTTTTTTAAAATCTCACGTATGGAATTGGTAGTTAAAGGTTTTAAATACACATTATCTGCTAATGACGGATCTGTCATAATTGTAGCAGGATTAGAATTAATTAAAGTCACTTCAATTCCTTCTTCTTTTAAAGACCTTATCGATTGAGAACCTGCATAATCAAATTCACAAGCTTGACCTATAACAATAGGTCCTGAACCTATAATTAAAACTGATTTTATTGAATTGTTTTTTGGCATTTGAAAATATCTATTTTTTGATGGTAAATATTATATTTTTGTTTTTGAGTCTGAAAATTTAGTTATTAAAACTTATTAAAAAACATCTTTTTATTTTCTGATAAATATTATCAATAGTGTCTTTGGAATAAGAACACTTTATTTATATTTAATCGGGTTATATAAAGAACTTTAATAGGCATAAAAAAAGGTGTTACTGAAAAACAGCAACACCTTATATGTGAATTTAATAAATTCATTATTTTTTTGGTCGAGGATCAGAAGAAACACTTAATCTCTTTCTTCCTTTAGCCCTTCTTCGTGCTAATACTTTTCTACCATTAACTGATGCCATTCTTTCTCTGAAACCGTGTTTATTTCTTTTCTTTCTCTTTGAGGGTTGGTACGTTCTTTTCGGCATTACTTATATATTTTTATGTCTTTTAAAATTTTTCTTACTTTAATTCGAATAAATAACTCGCTAAAAGTGGGGCAAATATACAAATCCTTTTTCTTCTGACAAGTCTATTTTAAAAAAAATAAAAAATGAATTTAATTACTTTTAATTAAATAAATTGATTCCTTTTTTATTAAAAAATATTATTCTTATTCTTTAACTGTTATAGTTGTTACTATTTAAGTTTTTGCTGAACATAAATTCTTGAAATCTATCTATTAATCAGTATTTTTTATACATTATAAAATTAAAATTAACTGTTTCCAGTATTTTTTTTATATTTGATAGTAATATATCTATTTAAATTATGAAAAAAATTAGTACATTTTTACTTGTTTTTACAATTATTTTCGCTGTAAATGCAAACAATACGAAAACTACAGAATCAAAAACATCAATTAATACATCTTATCAGATTGGTGACTATGCTGAAGGTGGAATTGTAGTTTGGGTTGATGAAACTGGTATGCATGGACTTGTATGTGCAAAAGAAGATCAAGGATCTAAAATTCAATGGGCACCTCAAAGAACAAAAAGAACGTATGATAAAAGAGTTGCTGGAGTTAATAGTACTTCAACCTCTATATTCGGAGGAAAAGAAAAAAACAAAAATAAAACTCAAAAATATTATGCAAGAAAATTGTGTAAAAAATTAAAATTAAAGGAAAATGGAAATACTTATTCAGACTGGTATTTACCTTCTAAAGAGGAATTAGAAAAAATCTATACAAATAGAGACATTATAAATAAGACTTCATTAAAAAATTCTGGCTCTATATTGTCCCAAGGATATTATTGGAGTTCAACTGAAGAAGATAAACATAATACTTGGATACAATATTTTAAAACTGGAAAACAGAGTTATTATTTCAAGCATTACTCATATAATGTAAGAGCTGTAAGAGCTTTTTAAATTTATAAAGCCATTAAACTAAAATTAGTTTAATGGCTTTTTTTTTACCTTTAAACTATTATTTATTAACTAAAAACTTAATTAAATGAAAAAATTAGTAGCAGAATTTATCGGAACAGCATGGCTTGTATTAGGAGGCTGTGGCGCAGCAGTATTAGCAGCAGGCGTACCAGGTGTTGGAATTGGACTCGTAGGAGTTTCTCTTGCATTCGGTTTAACAGTATTGACTGGAGCATATGCTCTAGGACATATTTCAGGTGGTCATTTTAATCCTGCAGTTTCTTTGGGATTATGGGCTGGAGGAAAATTTGACACAAAAGATTTATTACCTTACATAGGTGCGCAAGTAGTAGGCGGAGCTGTAGGTGCAGGTATCTTATATTTAATAGTAAGTAGTTCAGCAACTTTTACTGGTGTAGGATCAGATCCTGGAGCGTTTGCAACTAACTTTTATGATGCAAATGTTTACGGTGTAAACTTCGGAATGGTTGGTGCATTAGTAACAGAAATTGTAATGACATTTATGTTTTTAATTATAATTCTAGGAGCTACACATAAAAATGCTTCTCCAGGATTTGGAGGAATGGCTATTGGATTGGCTTTAACTTTAATTCACTTAATCAGTATTCCTGTTACCAATACATCTGTAAATCCAGCAAGAAGTACTGCTGTTGCTATATTTGCTGAAGCAAATGCTATGGGACAATTGTGGTTGTTTTGGGTTGCTCCTATTGTAGGTGCACTATTGGCTGGAGTGGTTTATAAGTTTATGACCTCGGAAAAATAATGTATTATTTCATATAATAAACTCATTAAGAAACCCTTAAAATTTAAAAAATTTTAAGGGTTTCTTTTTTTTGTCAACTAAAATAGAGTTAGTACTTTTGCTCAAACCAAAACTCAATGAACCGAGCAAATTATTTACTATTTACATCCAAGAAGTTATTAATGGTGAACACATATGTTACCAATAAAAAATTAAATTGAAACATATGAAAAAAACCAAATACGTTTTTGTAACAGGAGGCGTGACTTCATCACTCGGAAAAGGTATTATTGCGGCTTCTTTAGCTAAGTTATTACAAGTAAGAGGATATTCCGTAACCATCCAAAAATTAGATCCATATATCAATATTGATCCAGGAACTTTAAATCCTTACGAACATGGCGAGTGTTTTGTAACTAATGATGGTGCTGAAACTGATTTGGATTTAGGTCATTACGAACGCTTTTTAAACATTCCAACTTCTCAAGCAAATAATGTAACTACTGGTCGTATTTATCAGTCAGTTATTGATAAAGAAAGACGTGGGGAATTTCTAGGAAAAACTGTTCAGATCATCCCTCATATTACAGACGAAATTAAAAACCGTATTCAATTATTAGGAAATACTGGTGAATTTGATATTGTTATCACAGAAATAGGTGGAACTGTAGGAGATATTGAGTCATTACCTTATGTAGAGGCTGTCCGTCAATTATTATGGGAAATGGGAAAAGAAAATGCTATTTCTATTCACTTAACACTAGTACCTTATCTTGCTGCTGCAGGTGAATTAAAGACCAAGCCAACGCAACATTCTGTAAAAATATTAATGCAAAGTGGTGTGAGTCCAGACATACTAGTATGTCGTACGGAACACAAACTAAATGAAAGTATCAAAAGAAAATTGGCTTTATTCTGTAATGTTCAAGAAGATTCAATAATTGAATCGATAGATGCTGAGACAATATACGATGTTCCATTATTAATGATGGATGAAAAACTGGACGATGTTGTTTTGAAAAAAATGAATTTACCAATTGATAAAAAATATGAATTAACTGCATGGAATGATTTCTTAAAGAAACATAAAAACCCTAAAAATACTGTTGAGATTGGACTTATTGGAAAATATGTTGAATTACAAGATGCCTATAAATCAATTTCAGAAGCGTTTATTCATGCTGGTGCAACTAATGAAGTTAAAGTCAATATCAATTGGATACATTCAGAAAGTCTAACGACTCAAAATGTTCCTGAAAAACTTGGAGGTCTGAATGCAATTTTAGTAGCACCAGGATTTGGAGACAGAGGTATTGAAGGAAAGATTGATGCTGTAAAGTACGCTCGTGAACATAAAATCCCTTTTTTAGGAATTTGTCTAGGAATGCAGATGGCTGTAATTGAATTTGCCAGAAATGTATTAGGATTAAAAGGTGCCTATTCTGATGAAATGGATCCAAATACTCCATATCCAGTTATTAATTTAATGGAAGAGCAGAAATCTATTGTAGATATGGGAGGAACTATGCGTCTTGGTGAGTGGGATTGCAAATTGGCAAAAGGATCAAAAATAGCAAACATATATAAGCAAGAAAATATTCAAGAGCGCCACAGACATCGTTATGAATTTAACAATGATTATCTAGAGCAGATTGAAAGTGCCGGAATGATTGCCACTGGAAAAAATCCAGAAACAAATTTGGTAGAAGTAATTGAAATACCTGATCATCCATGGTTTATAGGTGTGCAATACCATCCAGAATATAAAAGTACAGTATTAAAACCGCATCCTTTATTTGTAGATTTAGTAAAAGCGGCTTTGGAACACTCTTTGACTTAAATACTTCGGCTACGCTCAGCAATAAATATCTTAACACTAATAAACATATAGTATTGTTCATTGATCGGAGTCGAAATGAGCAGAATAACTACTAAAATAATAAAACAAAAAACACTATTTTTGTCGGACTTTTTGCAGAAATCTGAAAAAGTATCTGACAAGATGACATTTTAAAAATATGGAAGAAAAGAAATTTGACGCAAATACGTTTATAGGTTTTTTATTACTTGGAGCAATTGCATTGTGGTGGATGTATTCGAACCAACCTACTCCTGAGCAACTTGAAAAAGTTAAAACTGAAAGAATTCAAGATTCTATCAATAAG
The DNA here is from genome assembly GCA_905479835.1 of uncultured Flavobacteriaceae bacterium. Classification (GTDB taxonomy): domain Bacteria; phylum Bacteroidota; class Bacteroidia; order Flavobacteriales; family Flavobacteriaceae; genus Urechidicola. Next base: position 14,669 of record CAJQNZ010000041.1, on the reverse strand, counting down.
ATTCAACAATCAGTTGTTACTACTACTCCACAACTAAAAACCATTGAAGTTCTTTCTGATTCATTAAAAAACGTTAACGCACAAAATGAATTGGGAGCATTTGCAAGTTCTGCATCGATTTCATCTGAAAGTGTTACGATAATTGAAAATGATCAGTTAAAGTTGACAATATCCAATAAAGGAGGGCAGATTGTTGAAGCACTTTTAAAAGATTATAATACCTACGATTCTATTCCTGTAAAACTGATTAAAGACAACAATGCTTTATTCAATATCAATTTTGGAACTTCAGGGAATAGAATTTTAAACACCAAAGACCTTAATTTTAAACCTGAACTTAGTAATAACAACCAAGTTCTTACAATGAAATTGGCGGTAGATGGAAACCGTTATTTAGAATACAGATACGAAATCAAGCCTGATGATTATATGATTGATTTCTCTATTCGTTCACAAGGACTTGGTAGTGTATTCAACACTTCACATCCTGTAAATCTTCAATGGGACTTAACGAGTTATAGAAATGAAAAAAGTATTCGTTCAGAAAGCATGTATACTTGGTATTATTATAAAGCTGATGGAAATACTACATATTTAAGTCAAGACGATGACGAAACAGAAAAAGAAGTAAGTTGGGTAGGATATAAACAGCATTTCTTTTCCTCTATATTATTAACAGATACTCCTTTTAAAAGCGCCAATCTAGTTTCTGAAAAATTGTATAAAGATGTAGATAAGGATTCCATTTTTACCAATAAATTCTCAATCAAGGCTCCATTAGAATTAAAAAGTGGTGAATTGAATTATGCGATGAATATGTATTTTGGACCCACAGACTATACCACATTAAAATCTTATGAAGGTACTGATATTGAAGAAGTCGCTGATATGGGTTGGGGAATATTCGGATGGATTAATAAATATATTTTCCGTCATATATTCAATTTCTTATCTGGATTCTCTTGGAATTATGGACTAATCATCATCTTGATGACTATTGCCGTACGTATCTTAATGTCACCATTGGTATACAAGTCCTATCTTTCTAGCGCCAAGATGAAAGTCTTACGTCCAGAAATGGAAGAAATCAATAAGAGACTTCCTGGAAAAGAAAATGCTATGAAGCGTCAACAAGAAACGATGGCAATTCAACGAAAAGCAGGAGTAAGTATGATGTCAGGATGTATTCCAGCGTTATTACAAATGCCTGTTTTCTTTGCACTCTTTAAATTTTTCCCTTCTAATATTACCTTAAGACAAAAAAGTTTCCTTTGGGCAGATGATTTATCTTCTTATGACAATATATTTAATTTAGGATTCAACATTCCATTTTATGGAAGTCACGTGAGTTTGTTCCCAATTTTGGCATCTGTAGCTATTTTCTTTTATATGAAGATGAATCAAAGTCAACAAGCCAATATGCAGCCTCCAGCACAAGAAGGAATGCCTGATATGCAGAAGATGATGAAAATGATGATCTACTTGTCTCCTATTATGATGTTGTTTTTCTTTAATCAGTATGCAAGTAGTTTGAGTTTGTATTATTTCGTTTCGAATTTATTGACCATTGGAATTATGCTAGTTATTAAAAACTATGTCATTGATGAAGATAAAATTCATGCACAGATCGAAGAAAATAAAAAACGTCCTGAAAAGAAAAAGAGTAAGTTTCGTCAGCGTATGGATGATGCAATGAAACAGGCACAAGCGCAACAAGAAGCTCAAAAGAAAGCAAAGAAAAAATAAATAATTGCGAATTTATAAATTACGAAGTCCTATTAACTATATGTTGATAGGGCTTTTTTTTGTCATTCCTGAGAAAGCAGGAATCTATTTTTTAGAATTTAAGAGTCGATTTTAAAAACCCTAATCCATAACCCAAGAATTGAGTATGAGTAGTAATTATACTTAAAAAAGAAACTTTCAAATTTTTATTTTGCAATAAAGAATCTAAGAAAATAAACAAGAAATAAATCAAAAATGGAAGTACATATACCCATTTACCAAATAGCAATAAAATCAACGCTATGTCAAATCCTATGATAAACAAACTCGGAAACCAATAAGCCAACTTCGAAGTTTTAGGATATTTTCGATTTAAAATAGGTCTTGCAGTTCCGAAATTAAAGGTCTGATTAAAAAATTCACTCAACGTACTTCTTCGTTTGTGAAATACAAATGCCTTTTCAATAAATTGAGTTTTATAATCATTTTTCCACAATCTAAAGGTCAAGTCTATATCTTCTCCATATTTCATTTCTGAATAACCATTTGTCTTTTTAAAAGCAGTCTGTGAGATTCCCATATTAAAACTTCGAGGCTGAAACTTCCCAACTGATTGTTTTTTTCCTCTAATTCCTCCTGTGGTCAATACAGAAGTCATTGAATAATTTATCGCCTTCTGCATTACAGTAAAAGAGTCATGTGCTGCATCTGCTCCACCGAATGCATCTGTAAAATTAGTTTCCAAAGCCTTTTCAACCTCTTCAAGATAATGAGAAGGCACTATTACATCTGAATCCAAAATAATAAAGTAATTTCCACTTGCACTTTCCATTCCATAGTTGCGGCTTGCTCCTGCTCCACTATTTTCTTTAAAAAAATAATTAATGGTAAGTTGTTCTTGGTATTTTTCAATTATAGAATCACATTTCTCAGTAGATCCATCTTCCACTAATACAACTTCAAAATCTTTTTTATAAGATTGACTCGTTAAACTGTTTAATAATTCGTCAATTTCTTGAGGTCGATTGAAAACAGGAACTATGATTGAGAATTTTAGGTTCAAGACTGATTGGTTTTAGGTAAAAGTAAAAAGTTGAAGGCTATTATAAAAATAACTTTCAACTTCTTTTTCTCTTCTCTATATGGTTGATTTTATTCTATTCTTCATCAACAAATTTATCCATCACTAGATCACTTACGCCCATATTAGAAAAACCACCATCATGAAATAAATTCTGAAGTGTTACTTTTTTGGTCAAGTCAGAAAATAATGAAATGGTATAATCGGCACATTCAAGCGCTGTTGCATTTCCTAAAGGTGACATTTTCTCAGCATATGCTAAGAATCCTTCAAATCCTTTTACGCCACTTCCTGCAGTTGTAGGTGTAGGAGATTGCGAAATTGTATTGACCCTTACTTTATGATCTCTACCAAAGAAATATCCAAAACTTCTTGCGATAGATTCAAGATAGGCCTTATTGTCTGCCATATCATTATAATCTGGAAAAACACGTTGAGCAGCCATATATGTCAATGCAACAACACTTCCCCATTCATTCATTGCATTGCTATTGTATAATACATTCATTGTCTTATGAAATGATAATGCAGACACATCAAATCCTTTATGAGTGAAGTCATAATTAGAATCTGTATAATGCTTTCCTTTACGAACGTTAATAGACATTCCTATAGAATGGAGTACGAAATCCAACTTCCCTCCAAGAATCTCTTGCGACTTATCTACTAAGTTCTGTAGATCTTCCATAGAAGTTGCATCAGCAGGAATAATCTGAGAACCAGTTTTTTCCGCTAGTTCATTGATGGTTCCCATTCTCATTGCTATAGGAGCATTTGTCAATACAAACTCTGCACCTTCTTCATGCGCACGTTCAGCAACTTTCCAAGCGATTGAATTTGAGTCCAATGCTCCGAAAATAATTCCTTTTTTACCTTTTAATAAGTTATACATATTATATATTTATTGTTAGTTGGTTTTAATTTTTTACAAAGATAATCATTTAGTTTAACAACGCTCGTGCATGAGCAATCGCAGAATCAGACAGTTTTTTCCCTCCCAGCATTTCTGCTAATTCTGTGATTCTTTCATCTTGAGACAACAGTCTCAATTGTGTTTCTATGACACCCGTTTTTTCTTCTTTATACACTTTATAATGATGATTTCCTTTCGCAGCTATCTGAGGTAAATGCGTAATACTTACCACTTGCATATGCGCACTCATCTGTTGCATAATTTCACCCATTTTATTGGAAACTTCTCCCGAAACTCCTGTATCTATTTCGTCAAATATAATTGTAGGTAAGTTGATATATTTAGACAAAATAAACTTTACAGACAGCATAATTCTTGACAATTCACCTCCAGAAGCAATTTTTTTCAATTGTCCATAACTGACACCCTTATTGGCAGAAAATAATAATTCCAACTCATCTTTTCCATTTTTTAGAAATGATTGTGAGGAAGTAATGTTAATCATAAAACGAGTATTCTCCATCCCTAGTCCATTGAGTAATCTTTCAAGTTCCTCAATGAACTTAGGAATGATCGCTTTTCTATTTTTATGAATTTTATCAGCAGTGATAGATAAACTGTTGACAGATTTTTCAATTTCTGAACGTTTCTGAGTAATAATGGCAGAGGCATTTTCAACTGCATATACTTTATTGGATAATGCTTCTTGAATAACTAACAATTCAGATATACTTGCAACCGAATGTTTCTTTAGTACATCATAAATAAGTTGCAATCTGTCATTTAATTTTTCTAGTTCAGCAGGATTAAAACTTACCGATTCATTGGCATTGGAAATCTCATTAGAAATATCATTTAATTCTATTTCTATACTTTCTATTCGGTCTGTAAGTTCTCTATAGAGAGGTGAAAAAGCAGCGATTTTACTCAATTTAGATTTGTATAATTTAAGTAATGAATTAAGACCAACTTCTTCACTATCATAAACTTGTATGGATTCACTCAAGTTTAATTTTATCTCTTCTACATTATTCAATGCATCCAACTCTTGCTCTATAGTTTCTTTTTCTCCTTCTTTAAAAGAAGCCGTTTCTAGTTCGTTAAATAAATATAAATTATATTCATGTTGTTCTTTTGATTCTTGCTGAGATTCAATCAATTGAGCCAACTCCTTTTGAAGAATAGTATATATTGAGAAGTTTTCTTTATAACTTTTTAGCAGTTTTTCATTGGATGCAAGTGCATCTATTATCTTAAATTGGAATTTTTTATCCGCAAGTTCCAATGTTTGATGTTGAGAATGTATATCTACCAGTTTCTCACTCAATAAGTTGAGAACTGTAAGAGTTGTAGGAGTATCATTGATAAAGGCTCTTGACTTACCATTTGGCAAGATTTCTCTTCTTATAATGGTAAAATCTTCATAATCTAAATCTTCATTTGAAAAGAAAGATTGTAACTGATAATCTTTTATAGAAAATTCAACCTCAATAATACATTTTTGCTCTTTATTTTTTAAAAAAGTAACATCTGCTCGTTTTCCTAAAACCAATCCTAAAGCGCCAAGCAAAATAGACTTTCCTGCACCTGTTTCACCAGTAATAATGGAAAACCCTTTGTCAAATTTTACATTCAACTCTTCAATTAAGGCGTAATTTTTTATTGAAAGTGCAGCAAGCATTAACTAATTTTTTAAGTATTATGCTATTGAATTTGATCCCATTTAGACATGTTCAATGGTGACATTTTAACCAAATCCTCTTTGAGTTTATCGGCATCAAATCGTGGGCCATCTGAAAAAATTTCTACAATTTCATCTGCCTTGGAATCCATAAATGTACGTACCAAAAGTGAATTTGGTCTTCGATTGTATATCTCTCTTAATGATTGAACTGCTTCTGCAATGTTTTCTTTAGCGTCTTGCTTATCATCATTCATTATATCCAATCCTTTTCTATGGTAATTGTACAATGCTGTTCTATAATTATCATAACCACCAGATAAAATATCGTACATCAATCTGAACCTTGTAAGTCCTCTATCGGTCTGACTCCAACCTATATAATTTCCTTGTTGTGCTTGATTGATAACATCTTCTGCTTGTCTATAATACTTAGTCCCTCCTTTACTTGTAAAGGAATCAGCGTCCATACCGAGAATGGTATATACGTAAAATGTAATGATGGAAACTAGATTGGATTCAAAATTGTTTTTATTGAACTGTAATATTTCAAACTCTGTATATTGAAATGAAAAGTCATTGTCCTTAAAATTAAATATAGGTGTAAGATACGATGAATTGTAAACTGGTCGTGCTGATTTAACCTGAATATTTCCGACAAATTGATTGCTTGAAGGCTGATCCAAAATAGTCAATACGAAAGCACATTGTATTCTTTCTTGTTGTTTAAAATTATTGTTAGTCCATTTTTTTTGGTTGATATATTCCTTTATTGAGCGTTCTAGTGTCTCATATACTTGCTTATTGGAACCTGCAGCAACATTATCTGAATTGATAACTACAGTAGCATTGATCTCTTGTGCAGTAATCTGTAGAGAGCATAGTAATAAAACAAGCACTTGGAAATATCTATTCATGGATTCTATTTACAATTTCATTAAAAATATCTTGAGCAACTTCTGACTTAGATTTTAGACCAAATTCGGAAATTTTTTCCAATTTATCAATGATTGTAACCTTATTTGTTGGTTTTTTAAATCCTGCACCTTTATCTTGCAGTGAATTTAATACGATCATGTCTAAATTCTTACGCTTTAATTTACTTAACGCGTTTTCTACTTCATTATTGGTTTCTAATGCAAATCCAACTAAAAATTGTTTCTTTTTAAGTTCTCCAAGCGATGCCAATATATCTTTGGTCTTGACCAATTCTATTGACATTGTAGTTTCTTTCTTTTTAATTTTTATTGCTGAACTATTTTTCGGTTTATAATCTGCAACTGCAGCTGATGAAATAGCAATATCTGAACTGTTGAAATATTGGTGAGCAGCATCATACATATCTTGAGCACTTACAACATCTATTCTTTTAATTAATGAATGGTCTACTTTTTCATGAGAGAAACCTGTAATCAAGATAACAGTTGCTCCAAGACCTGCAGCAGTTTTTGCCAATTCAAATCCCATTTTTCCTGACGAATGATTTCCTATAAAACGTACAGGATCAATTGCTTCATAAGTAGGTCCAGCAGTAATCAATACTTGTTTTCCTCTGAGTGGCAATTGAGATAAAATATCCGACTCTATAAATTTTATAATATCTTCTGGTTCTGCCATTCTTCCTTCTCCTACAAGTCCACTTGCAAGTTCTCCACTAGCGGCAGGAATACATACATTTCCATAACGCTCAAGTTTTTCAATACTTGCTGTAGTAGATGGATGCTTGTACATATCTAAATCCATTGCAGGAGCAAAATAGACTTTGCATTTCGCAGAAAGATAAGTTGCAAGTAATAAATTGTCGCTTGTTCCATTTGACATTTTGGAAAGCGTATTGGCAGTTGCTGGAGCAATCAATAATAGATCTGCCCATAGACCAAGATCGACATGATTATTCCATAATTCATTCTCATCCTCTGTATCGTAAAAAGTGGAATGAACAGGGTTTTTAGAAAGTGTAGAAAGTGTTAATGGTGTGATAAAGTCTTTGGCAGCTGGAGTCATTACAACACGTACTTCTGCTCCTGCTTTTATAAACAACCTTACCAAATGTGCAGTTTTATAAGCAGCAATTCCAGCAGTAACGCCAATAAGAATTTTTTTACCGCTTACAATTGACATCTCTTTTATTTTTCTTCAGGAGTTCTATGATAGGTTCCTTCATCTAGCCATTCCTCTACAGCTATTGCAGTAGTTTTTGGCAGACGCTCATAAAATTTAGAAACTTCTATTTGTTCTTTATTTTCGAACACTTCTTCTAAACTATCGTTGTGCGTTGCGAATTCTTCTAACTTTTCAAGTAATTCTGTTTTCAACTCACTATTGATTTGTGTCGCTCTTTTTGACATAATCACAATAGCTTCATAGAGATTTCCAGTTTTACTTTCAATTTCCTTTTTATCATACGTTACCGTAGATACTTCCGCATTAGAATTTTTATAATCCATTTCTATTTATTTTCAGTTGTTTCAACATCTTTGTTGAAAGTTATTAATTCTTCATTCAATTTCTCAAATAATTTATCTGAATCTTTTAAATATTCAGACTTCGGAAAACTTTTCTTTAATCTATTATATACTTTAACAGCATCTTTCAATCGCTGTTCTTTTTTATAGATTACACTTCTCATTCCTAGTTCGTAAGAAGCTTGTAACTTATAATATAAGGCTTCTTCTTTAAAAGTAGTACCTAAATAATCAGAAATTAAATTATCAAAAGAGGTAATCGAAGCTTGATAATCGCCTATATGATTGTACTGCTTGGCAGTTTCAAATGCTTTTTTCTCAATTTTATATCGCAACTCTTTAATCGTTTTATTGGCATCTGAAATTTTATCAGAATCTGGATATGCATCAATAAAACCTTGCATTGCAATTAAAGCTTCTTTAGTAGAAGTCTGATCTAAACTGAAAATTGGAGAATCTAAATAATAACTATATGCTGAAAAGTAAGCTGCATCTTCTTTCTTGGTACTTTTAGGATAGTTACTGGTAAACCTATCAAAATAATAACCTGATAACGAGTATTGTTTCGTGTTATAATAAGCATCACTTATCATGTATTGGATTCTTTCCATCTGAGGTTTCCCTCTATAAGCTGGAGTTATTTTTTCAAATAACTCAATTGATCTATGGTATTTTCCTATATCGTACATTTCAGTTGCAAGTTTATATTGATCTGAAACTGAACCTTTATTTAATACTTTGTGGTATTCACTACAGGATGAGAATACAACAGTTAATATAAAAAGATATGTTATTTTTTTCATTTTAAACATTTGGCAAAATTAGGTATTAATTATGGATAATTAAAATGATTTTTTACTTCACTTTTAATCCACAAAAATAACGTGATTTCTGATGCAAGACAATGCATACATCACAATTGTTTGTTAATTAATAACGTTGAATATAATTTGCAATTTTTTCTTGTAAATTAGGGCTTGCTTCTACCAATGGCAAACGAACTTCTTTATTGCATATTCCAAGACTATTCAATACTGCTTTAATTCCTGCAGGATTGTTTTCCTCGAATATATAACCGACTACATCCATCAATTTAAAATGGATTTTATAGGCTTCTTTTGCTTTTCCTTCCAATGCGTAATTTATCATTTCAGAAAAATCTTTAGGAAATGCTTGCCCTATCACAGAAATAACTCCAGCGCCTCCTGCCAATACGATTCCAGCAACCAAATCATCATCGCCAGAAATAATTAAAAAATCTTCTGGTTTATTTTTAAGCAATTCTAAATACTGTTGTGTATTATTTCCTGCTTCTTTTACAGCAATTATATTTTCAAAATCTCTAGCCAATCGCAACGTAGTTTCTGGCAACATATTTTTAGCCGTTCTTCCAGGAACATTATACAATATTACAGGTATAGGACTCGCTATAGAAATTGCCTTAAAATGCTGATAAAAACCTTCTTGAGTAGGTTTACTATAATAAGGAGCAACAGATAAAATTGCATCAATTGAACTTAAATCTGAAGATTTCAATTCATTAATAACTTCAGTAGTATTGTTTCCTCCTATCCCTAAAACCAATGGAACACGCCCCTTATTAATTTCAACAATTGCTTTCACAATAGCACTCTTCTCATCTTTAGTAATAGTAGCACTTTCTCCAGTTGTTCCACTGATTACTAGATAATCAGTTCCATTCGCAATATTAAACTCAACAAGTGCATTCAAGGCGTGATAATCTACACTTAAATCACTTTTAAATGGCGTTATCAATGCAACTCCAGTACCATAAAATTTTTGCATTTTCTATCTATTTATAATCTTTATATATTTATTTAACTCTTTTGTAAAAATTGAAATGTTTGGCTTTTTTAAATCAATCATTAAATCGTATAATCTTACATCGCTATTGGAATAACCTACTTTATATATTGCATTGGACATAGAAGTTATGTAATCTATATACATTACATCAGTAGTATAATTTAATAGGAAATCAAATTCTGTATCAACTATTTTTTTTAATTTTTCACTTTTTATTTTGCCGAACAATCCAAAATCATTTGGCGAAAATAATTCTTCAACTATTTCTGCTTTTTTAATACTTTTACAAAATCCTAGCAACGTTATATTATGAATCGGAATATTCAATTCATTAGCTATAAATTCTTTACTATTTTCAACTTCATCTTCTCCAACTAAAATTAAGATAGTGAATTGTTTACCTTTAAATTCTACCTTTGAAAATTCAACGTTTTCGAGTAGTTTATTTTGGATTTTTTTCTTAATAAATAGTTGCCTTAAAAAATTCAAAAGGATTGTTTGTTTTATTCTAACAAAAATAGTCAAATTGAAATTGAAATTAAATAATAAAGTAGAGTATTTGTAATAACTTTAATATTCTACGTCTAAAGAAAAAAAAACAAAAACATGAATAAAAAAATATTTTTAGTAATTCGTATTATAGTTGCACTGATTCTAGTCCAAACACTTTTTTTTAAGTTCACTGCCCATCCTGACAGTGTATATATATTCTCTCAAGTAGGGCTAGAACCTATCGGAAGAATCGGAATTGGAATTATTGAATTAATAGCAGCGATTCTTTTATTATTTCCGAAAACTATTTGGGCAGGAGCATTAGTAACTGTTGGAATCATAAGTGGTGCCATTATGATGCATCTCACAGAAATAGGTATTGAAGTTAATGAGGATGGCGGCACATTGTTTTACTTAGCAATAATAGTGTTTATATTGGCATCAATTACACTCTATAATCAGCGAAAAAACATACCTTTTATTGGCTCCAAACTTTAACTTGTTTTTAACAATAAAATTACTATATTGAAAAAAATTAAAAATTAAAAATAGAACATGGGAAGACCAGCAACACGTCCAGCTAAATTAAAAGACGGTTTCTATATAGAAGTAAAAAACAAAGGAGACAGAAGTGGTATTAAAATCAGAAGAGACAACAGAGCTGCTATGCTTGATGCAGTTGAAGAATACCGTAAAATTAAAGACATTGTAATACTAGGAGAATGCAAAAGCGATAAATGGATTGAATCGCCTAAAAAAGTTGTATAACAACTAGTTACACACACTTAAAAATTATTTATAACAATTATAAAAGCGAGTTTTTACTCGCTTTTTTTTATCATATATCTACCTATTAAATACTGCGCTACTATATAAGTTGCCATAATTAATAATGGAAAATACGCTTCATATTGAAGGAATTTTCCAATTGCAATGGTACTATCTGAAATGATAAAAAACAATGCTCCACCAAGTAAAACCAAATTAATTACAGATTTTTCTGTAACATAATTTAACAATGCAATCACGCCAAATGCAGAAATTGTAATTCCATACACGATTACTGGAAACAACATTCCTCCCAAATTATCTTTTAAGAGATACATCAATGCTGCAAACAGAATTGTAAAAGGCATCAATGAAATTACCTTCTGAATTCCAGTAGCCTTTTTCATTAATTTTACCACAATAATTATAAATAAAATATGTGCTATTAAAAAAGAAACCAGTCCTAATATAAAATTCAATTCAGTATTAAAAATCAGAAAAACATCTCCTAAAAAACAGAAAAATAAAGCGGCTAGATAAAGATGATTTTCATTCTCTACTACTACTGAATAGTAGATCATTAATGATAACATAATCAAAGGTTTAGTAATGACTCTGAGATTATCATTACCTGTAGAGATTCCTATCAGATGAAGTACTGATACAAGTATAAAAATTCCTAAAAATAGTTTACTGTTTTTCATATGATTTTCTATTTATTGTTTTTTAATGATCATACTTTAACTTCGCTCAGCACAGGTATGCTGCTCGCAATTTATCATTTTGATTGTTGAATAAATTTTTATATGCTCGTTTAATGTATTCTGTATTTAACTTTTTAACAAATCTATAAATTCTTCTTCTGTGATCATTGGAATTCCTAAATCTGTTGCTTTTTCTTTTTTACTAGGACCCATATTATCTCCAGCCACAATATAGGTTGTTTTTTTAGAAATTGAACTAGAAATTTTTCCACCATTATCTTCAATTGCCTTTTTCAATTCGTTTCTACTCATTTGATAAAAAACTCCAGAAACTACAAATATTTTTCCTTGTAGTTTCTCTGTCTTTCCTTCTTGAGACTCAAGAGACATTTCGAGTTGGACTCCATAACTTTTCAGTCGATCAATCAGTTGAATATTTCCTAAATCATTGGAAAAATCAAGAACACTTTGAGCGATTCTATCTCCAATCTCATCTACTTGAACCAATTCTTCAAAAGAAGCATTCATCAATGAATACATTGATTTATAGTGTTTTGCTAGTTTTTTAGCTACCGTTTCTCCGACAAATCGGATTCCTAAAGCAAATAGCACTTTTTCAAATGGAATCTGTTTTGACAATTCAATTCCAGCAACGATATTCTGAGCAGATTTTTCAGCCATACGTTCTAGTGGAATGATCTGTTCTTCTCGTAAATCATATAAATCTGCATAATTAAAAATCAAGCCTTCATTAAATAACAGTTCAATTGTTTCCGCTCCCAATCCATCAATATTCATTGCTTTTCGGCTGATAAAATGTTGAATACGTCCAGTAATCTGAGTAGGACAGCCGAATTCATTAGGACAATAATGTTTAGCATCACCTTCCTTTCTGACCAATGTCGTTGAACAATCAGGACAATGAGTTATGTATTGAGTCATTTCAGAATCCGAAGGACGTCTACTTAAATCGACACCTACTACTTTGGGAATGATTTCTCCACCTTTTTCAACATACACAGTATCTCCTTCTCTGATGTCCAACTTTGCAATCTGATCTGCATTGTGCAACGATGCACGCTTTACAATCGTTCCTGCCAGTTGCACAGGTTCAAGATTGGCAACAGGAGTAATGGCACCTGTTCTTCCTACTTGATACGTGATTTCATGTAAAATAGTACTTTCTTGTTCCGCTTTAAACTTATATGCAATTGCCCATCGAGGCGCTTTAGCAGTGAAACCAAGTTCATCTTGTTGATGCAAGTTGTTCACTTTTACTACAACTCCATCAGTTTCATAAGGCAAGTTGTGCCGCTCTGTATCCCAATGATTGATAAATGTAAAAACAGCGTCAATATCCATGCATTGTACAATAGCGCTAGGAACTTTAAAACCCATATTCCTTGCATTTTCTAAAGTATCATAATGAGTTTTATAAGGCAGGTTTTCCCCTACAATATGATATAATAAACAATCCAATGGACGACTTGCTACTTCTGCACTATCTTGTAATTTCAGGCTTCCACTTGCGGTATTTCTGGGATTACGATACGGCTCTTCTCCTGTTTCAACCCTTTCCATATTCATTTTTTCAAATCCTTCAAATGGCAATATGATTTCTCCTCTTATCTGAAAATCATCGATATAATCTCCCATTAATTGCAATGGAATTGATTTAATGGTTTTAATATTGGCCGTTACATCATCACCCTGAAAACCATCACCACGAGTTACAGCTGTTATCAATTTTCCTTTTTGATAAGTTAAATTTATAGAAGCACCATCGTATTTCAATTCACAGGTATACTCAAGTTTTTCAACTCCTAAATTTTTAAGAAGTCGTTTTTCCCAATCTTGAAGATCTTCAAGAGAATACGAGTTGTCAAGAGAATACATTCTACTTGTATGTGTAACGGTGTTAAAATTTTTAGTAATTTCGCCACCTACTCTTTGTGTGGGCGAACTCGCATCTTGAAATTCTGGATATTGCGCTTCTAGTTGTTGTAATTCTTTTAATTTTATATCAAAATCAAAATCAGAAATGGTAGGATTGTCAAGCACATAATAATTGTAATTGTGCATTCTTAATTCTTCCCTTAATAATTCTATTTTTTTAAGTATTTCTTTAGGCATTCTTTAGGTTAAATTCTCGCATAAAAATAAGGATTATAAATAAAAGCAAACTTACTAAAGTTCATTTTTTTTATGAAGTCAAAAAAAAAGGTATCTTTATAAAAAAATTGCAATTTCAACACTTTATACGACACCAATGAAAACGGATAAAAACAACAAAAACTTGCGTTTATCCCGTAATATTTAATGTAAAACACCTATATTTGTGTGGATATAACTAGTTACCTGCAAGTGCTTAGGCTTGTGCTAAACTTGGAGGTTCGTGCGTATCATCCCGTAATAATATTTTTTTCTTCCCCTCTTTTTTCTCACTCATACCCTTAAAAATATGTGTAATCATACCAACATCCCAACCGTTACCAGTTGCTTTTACTGTTTGGTTCAGGCTTATTTCATCACAATAATTGTCAGGCAAATTCATTAACCTACATCTTTCAATTTTGGTGTAATTCCTGTAAGGTAGTTTTCTATTAAAAGCGTCTGGGTGCCTTCCAATTGGCATAGTAGTTAGTACGGTATCTTTTGCTACGGTTGTAAGGCAATTGCTTTTATCCGTGTTTGTTGCTCTAACTTCAAGGCATTGAGTAATTGGTATTGTTTTATCATAGTCTTGTCTTTTACCTCGTTCATCTAATCGTCTGCCTAAAATAGTTGCTTTATTCAATCGTCTGCCACGTATTGCACTTGGTCCAATCATTTCAGTAGTTTCTAAAATATCTTGCAATTTTATTCCTTGGTCTTTAGGTTCGGTAATTTCAAAGTTTGCCCAATAAAGCCTAACTCTATTTTGAGCAGAAGTAAGTGTACTATTCAATTTTATTGGCTCAACACCTAAATATTCACTTATAACATCTTGGTATTCTTGTTCAAACTCTTGAAT
>CAJQNZ010000040.1 GCA_905479835.1 uncultured Flavobacteriaceae bacterium | reverse complement strand
TTAAAACCCAAGCATCAACTTCGCAATAAAGAAGAACAAGAAAATCCCAAAAATATCATTACTGGTTGTAATAAAAGGACCTGTTGCAATCGCAGGATCTATCCCTTTCTTATCCAGAATTATCGGTACAAATGTCCCAATCAATGCTGCAACAATAATTACACATAGCATTGAAATAGCAATCGTAAGGCTAAACATAATTCCCATTTCAGTAATAATCCCAAATAGAATTACTAAGATTCCTAAGACTAAACCATTAATTAAACTTAGCCCAACCTCTTTTATCAACCTATTAAAAAGGCTTCCTTTTACCACGTCATTAGCCAATCCTTGAACAATAATTGCACTGGATTGTACGCCTACATTTCCTGCCATTGCAGCAATTAAGGGTGTGAAAAAAAATAATTTTCCAAGCGCTGGATTTGCCATGATGCTTTCATAACTTTCCATTATAAATACAGACCCTAAACCTCCAAAAAGACCTAATACAAGCCATGGAAGTCTTGCTTTAGTCAATTCCCATATACTATCATCCGCTTCTACATCTTGAGAGATTCCGGCTGCCATTTGATAATCTCTTTCTGCTTCGTCTCTAATTACATCAACGATATCATCAATGGTAATTCTACCTAATAACACCATTTTATCATCAACTACTGGAATGGCTTCCAAATCATATTTCTGCATGACTTTAGCAACATCCTCCACATCATCATTCACATTTACAGAATCAACTTTTGGTCTTACAATTTTTGAGATATTACCTTTGGCAGGAGTAATTAAAAGATCTTTTAAGGAAAGCCTTCCTATAAGTTGATCTTGATCATTAATCACATAAATTGAATGTACACGTGTCACCTCTTCGGCTTGAATACGCATTTCTTTAACACATCTAGGAATGGTCCAATTTTCGTTTACTTTCACCAATTCTTTGGCCATTAAACTTCCGGCAGAATTGTCTTCATAGGTTAATAATTCTTTGATATCAGCAGCATGTTCCTCATCTTCTATTTGAGAGATGACACGCTCTTGCCGCTCTTCTGGAAGTTCAGCAATAATATCTGCTGCATCATCAGAATCTAACTCTTCGATTTCTTCAGCAATCTCTTTAGCAGAAAGGTTTCTTAGGATTTTTTCTCGAAGATCCTCATCCAATTCCATTAAAATGTCAGATGTTTTTTCGCTGTCTAAAAGTTTGATAATATAGATGGCTTCATCAAAATTTAAATCATCAAGAATCTCTGCTATGTCAGCATGGTGTTCTTCTCCAATGAGTTCAAGAATAGCCACATCATTCTGATCTTCGATCAGAAGCTCAATTTGCTCGATAAGATTTTTGTTAATCTCTAATTCCATCTTGCTCTATTTTTGCAGTCAGTTCAATAAATGACGAAACTGATAACTGTTCAGGACGCATGACAAATATAGGGTCTTCTCTTAATTTATCCGATAAATTGAGTGATTTTAAACTTCCACGCAACATTTTTCTACGTTGGTTGAAGCCAGTTTTTACCACTCTAAAAAACAATTTTTCATCTACTGGAAGGGTATAATTTTCTTTTCTGGTCAATCGTATAACTCCCGAATCCACTTTGGGAGGAGGATCAAAAACAGTTGGTGGAACTGTAAAAAGATATTCTACGTCATAAAAGGCTTGTGTCAATACAGATAAAATACCATATATTTTACTTCCTTCTTTTTCAGCAATTCGTTGTGCTACTTCTTTTTGAAACATCCCTGCAAATTCAGGAATTCTTTCACGATTTTCTAGAGTTTTAAAAAGTATCTGAGTAGAAATATTATATGGAAAATTCCCAATAATAGCAACTTGATTTTCTTTAAAGTAATCTTTTAAATTAATTTTTAAAAAATCTTTTTCTATAATTCTTGGAGCAAGATGGAGGAAATTGGCTTGAAGATACGCTACGGAATCCCAATCTATTTCAATCACATGAGTAACGACATCTTTTTTTAATAAATATTTAGTAAGAACACCCATTCCTGGGCCTATTTCGAGCACATCATTATACCCTTTAAGAGTTAAAGAATCCGCTATATTTTTAGCAATTTCTTCGTCTTTTAAAAAATGTTGTCCTAGATGTTTTTTTGCTCTTACGCTCATGTATTTTTTTCTTTTTTATCATTCCTGTGAACGTAGGAATGACAAGTCTTAATTTCCAATCTACGCTTTAAACTCTTTTATAATTTTCAATTCAGTTCTGAAAGCAACAAATTTACCATTGAAGATATCACTATCCTTTCTTAGCGCATCTGCATCATATTTATAATAATCGTCAAGATCTTGTCTAGTTTTTGCAGTGTATTGAACGGAATACGTTGTTCCTCCCATTTCTTCTTCTACAAGAACTTGGGTGAGTTTCGCACTGATAAATTTACCTGTACCAAGAACATCTTGAATGTGCTTATCAATCCATTTTAACCAAGGTTGATGAATACTTTCATCTATATTAATTGTAACGTTGTATATGTACATGGTTTTAATGTAATTTTTTTTAATGAAGCAATGTATCAATTTTATTGGTACTGTACTTGATTTTTTTGATTAACTCTTCTATAATAATTTAAAATAGTAAACTCACAAGTGTTGGTATTACTAAATGATATTGAATTGTGATTTCACTGATCTTTACAACGCTATATTATCACATTTTATGAATGATTAATTAATCAAGTCTCCACGAAGTTTTCTGAATTTTTTACGAGCCTCAACCAAGTGAATACTTGACGGAAAATCAAAAATAATCTTTTGATAATACTCTTTGGCTTTTTCGATATTATCTAGCTGAAAACTTATTTCTCCTAACTTATAATATGCATCATCAACCAATATATCTTCAGCATTAATATTGATGATTTTCAAATAATTGGACGCTGCCATGTTATACAATTTCATTTCTTCAAATACTTGAGCTTGTTTAAATAGCGCTTCGTCTTCAATCGAATGCCCTTTGTGCTGTGTTAAAATTATATTTAGGGAATCTACAGCTTGTTGGTTTTTATGCTGATATGCCAATAAATCTGCTTGAGCATAGGTTTTTAATGCTATTTTTAAGGAATCTTGAACAATGTTGTCGTTAATTATTAAACTTAAATCCAAAGCATCATTTGCAATCAACTGAGATGTAGATCCTTTTAAGACTTTTAATTGTGTTTCTGCCCAATCAAAATCGCCTTTATAATAACTTGTCTGTGCAACTTTGAAACGTGCTTTTTGAGCCAAAATGTGATTTTTTAAAGTTGCTTGCACTTGTGAAAAATAGATCAAAGCTTCGTTGAATCGATTGTTAAAAACCAATACCTCTCCAAGTTTAATCTTAATAGCACCTTTTTGAAAATCAGTACTTCTCAATTTTAAAGCTTCCTTTAAAACGGCAATAGCTTGATCTGGTTGGTTATTTTTAAAAGTTAAAAAATCAGCATAAGCAATCTGAATATCTATGGTATTGGTAGTTTTTCCATATTCATTAAAAAGAGATTGGAATTGAGAATTTACAAGGTCAAGATCTATGGAAGTTTCAATATTTACATATAATTTATACAATTTAGCATCCATAATTTCGACAACATCAACTGTGTTTTCTAGTACATAATCGAAACATTTTTCGGTCGTTTCATAATCTTTATTGTCAAATGAAATTTCGCCTAGCTTTATAATTCCTTCAAGACTTTCAAGACTTCTTTTATGAAGAGCTTTTTCTTGAATAAACGCTTTATTATAGTCTTTTTGTTGCATGAACAACCAACTCATTAATTCATTCCAGGAATTTTTTTGATTGGATTGAAGGCGTTTTAAAACTGATTTTTTAAAAATAACATTGTATTCATTTCGGCTATCATCAGTAATATATTTTCCAATATAGCGCATGATAGTTTTGGTATATTTTTCATCCGCATCTACCATAGAAAGATACGTGTCAAACATGTTATTTATTTCACCTTTTTCGCCATATATTGATGCAACTTGTATGTTATAATTGGCTTTAGGATTCTCTTCCATTGTTTTTTTATAGGCTTGTAAAGCATAATCAAGTAAATGATTGTCTTGAAATGCTTTTCCTACAGAATACCCATAATGTGTATTGACATCTAGTGTTTTCAGTGCTTTTTCATAGAAAGAATCTGCTTGTTCTTGTAAGTGTTGTAACTCGTAATTATATCCTATTTCAACATAAAATTGAACTTGTTTAGGGAACTCTTTAAGATGCTTATCTATTGTTTCTTTGGCTTTTGTAAAATCTTCCAATTGCTGATAACAATCAATCAACTTGCTTAAATAATGAGCATTGAACTTATTTTCTACATATAATTTTTCATAAATACTTGCAGACTTTTCATATTCACCTTTTCTGAAATAATCATAAGCAAGTTGTTGCTCTTGAGACCAAGAAATTAGAGGAATTAGAAATAAAAAAAAGAAAATTATTTTTCGCATTTACATGTAGATCAGCCTCAAAGATAAAGAAGAAACTGTTAAAATTTTTATAAATTCAGTACTATTTTAAAACACAGCTGTAACGTTTTGGCACGAATCTTGTCTTAAGAGTATAGAACTATTAAAACTAACCAAAATGAAAGATTTAATAAAAAAATACGAAAGCGCTAAAAACAAAGCAACGGCTTTTATGAAAAATGGTCAACTAAACGCTTATTTTGAAGCATTACTAGAAATGAATAAATATAAAAGATTAATGGTTGCTGTTACCGCAAACTAATCTATCATTTCAAACCCACAATAAGGCACCAATACTTTAGGGATTTTAATTCCTTCAGGAGTTTGACAGTTTTCAAGTAAACCTGCAAGTACTCTAGGCAATGCGAGCGAACTTCCGTTCAATGTGTGTGCCAATTCACTTTTACCATCATTATTTTTAAAACGGAGTTTTAAACGATTGGCTTGAAATGCTTCAAAATTGGAAACTGAACTTATTTCCAACCATCGATCTTGTGCTGTAGAAAACAATTCAAAGTCAAAAGTCAACGCAGCTGTAAATCCTAAATCTCCTCCGCATAATCTTAAAATACGATAGGGCAACTCTAATTCTTGTAAGATACCTTTCACATGTTCAACCATTCCGTCTAAGGCTTGGTAAGAAGATGATGGATGTTCAATGCGTACAATTTCTACTTTGTCAAATTGATGCAAGCGATTCAATCCTCTAACATGTGCTCCATAACTTCCTGCTTCTCTACGAAAACAAGGAGTATAAGCAGTATTTGTTATAGGAAAATCAGTTTCTTTAACGATTACATCACGATAGATATTGGTAACAGGGACTTCTGCAGTAGGAATTAAATATAAATTATCAATTCCAGCATGATACATTTGTCCTTCCTTGTCAGGTAATTGACCTGTTCCTTTTCCGGACTCTTCGTTTACAAGATGTGGAACTTGAATCTCTGTATAACCTGCAGCCGTATTTTTATCAAGAAAATAATTGATCAATGCACGTTGCAATCTTGCACCTTTACCTTTATAAACTGGAAATCCTGCACCTGTAATTTTAGTTCCGAGTTCGAAATCTATAATGTCATATTTTTTTGCCAATTCCCAATGAGGAATTGCTTCTTCATGCAATTGAGGGATTACACCTTCTTCGAATATAGTCTCATTGTCATCTTCACTATTTCCTGCAGGAACAGAAGCGTGAGGAACATTAGGAATTTGATATAAAAGTTCTTGTAAATCTGTTGATAATTGACCTAGTTTTTCAGCCAATTCTTTAGATTGTTCTTTTAATAGGCTTGTTTTTTCTTTTAAAACGGTTGCTTTTTGAGCCTCCCCATTTTTAAAAAGCATTCCGATTTCTTTAGACAATTTATTAGATTCTGCAAGAATATTGTCTAGTTCAGTCTGAGTTGATCTTCGATTTTCGTCAGTTGACAATACATTGTTTAGAACAGTTTCAGCATTGGCAAAATTACGTTTTGCTAGCCCTTTTATAACCGTCTCTTGATTTTCTCTGATAAATGCTACTTGTAACATGCTTTTAAAATTTATCTTTTATAAAAGCACAAATTTATGAAATTGAAGTTGTTTATTCGAGTATAAACGTTTCATTTATTCGAGTAACAATTTGAGGAACTTCTTTAACCTTACTTTCAAATTGAATATTGTAGGTTTTAGCAGCTGTTTTTTTGACAAATAAATTTCCGTTGTTAATCTTGTAAAAACCAGTCTGACCCTTACAATAACAGATCCTATTATAGATAAATTTTACGTTGCTGAGTTCTTTTCCACTTATATTTATATCAGATAAATTTGGATCAAGTTCCGCATACACTTCTTCAATATATTGAGCATCCATTACACCTTCAGGAATCGTTTTTTTATAAGTAAATTTAAAAACAATGTTTTCACCTTCTTCCACTGTAGCATACAATTCGCCTAAAGTTCCTTTTTTCAGGTCCAATGAACTATCAGGTATCAATTCAATAGAACAGACACCATCTTCAGCACAATAACTAGAAGAATTAAATTCTTGTTTTTCTGAAATCATATTAGACTTTTTTGCTTTACAGCCAAATAATAGTATACAAAATAGGATAGTTACAAAAGATTTCATGTGTTTATACGTATTGTTTTTTAACGGTCACATGCTCTTCGCTATTAATCATTTTCATGGATGATAAAGATTTTAACATGCTCGTTTCATAGACAAATATAAGGATTTAATGAAATTCAGTTGAAATGATTTTTTTAATATTTATTTCATCTTTTTCCAATTGATTTTTTAAATCAGCTATTGAATCAAACTTTTCTTCTTCACGTATGAATTTCAAAAGTTCAATCTGAATACCTTCTTCATAAATGTTTTTGTCAAAATCAAAGAAATGCACTTCGATCGTTTGCTGTTTTCCATCAATAGTAGGCCTATTTCCAATATTCAACATTCCGAAATAATCAACGTCTGAAATGGTTGATTTTACGATATAAACGCCATTTTTGGGAATTAATTTATAATCTTGCTCAATATGGATGTTGGCAGTAGGAAAGTTAATTTTAGAGCCGAGGTTATTTCCAGAAACTACTTTTCCAGACATCATAAAGTTATAGTCAAGATATTTATTGGCTTTTTCAATATTTCCTTCATTCAATGCCTTTCGTATTTTACTAGAACTTACTGAAATATCATTGATGTTTTGCGCTGGAATTTCTTCAACTTTAAAGTCAAACATTTCACCATATTCTTGAAGTTGCTCGAAATTTCCTTCTCTATTTTTACCAAAATGATGATCGTAACCAATAATTAATTTTGAAATATTGAGTTTGTTTACCAAAACATCTCTGACAAATTCCAACGCAGTCAGTCTTGAAAATTCTCTATTAAATGGATGTATGATTAATTCTTCTAGCCCTATTTTTTCTAATAAGTGTATTTTCTCGTCAATTGTATTGATGAGTTTAATAGAACTATCTTTTTGGAGAACCATTCTCGGGTGTGGGAAAAAAGTTAATAAAACAGAAGTTTCATTTTCTTTTTTAGAGGCGTTTAAAAGTTGTGAGATGATTTTTTGATGTCCTATATGCACACCGTCAAAAGTACCAATGGTAACAATTGTTTTTTTAGTTGTAGAGAATTGAGAATAATCGTGTGTTACTTTCACTCAGTAAGAAAATATGAATTCAACGACAAATTTAGAGTATTATTAATAATTGATAATCCAAAAGGGCGTTATTTTTTTTGAATAAATGCTAATTAAGGATTAGATTTGAAAAAAACATCCTCACATTTAATTTAATTTTTAATGAATCTGAAATATAAATCTTCAATAAACATTCTATTTTTTGTTTGCTTTTTTGTTGCTACATCTTATTCGCAGCATAAAAAATCGATATGGAATAAACTTTCAGAAAAAGAATTGAAAAGTAAAAAGTTAAAGAATAATACAGTAACTAAAAAAACAAAGTATTATATACTAGATATTAATGAATTAAAAACAAAATTAAGAACAGCCACTAAAAGAGAAATAAATAAACAAGTTTTTAAAGTCATTGTTGATTTTCCTGGGCAAAATGGGAAAATGAATCAATATCGTATTAAAGAAGCTTCTGTAATGGATTCGGAACTTCAAAAAAAATATCCAGAATTGAAATCATTTGTAGGGCAGGATATAAACAAGCCAGAATCAACAATTCGATTTAGCATCACTCCCAAAGGATTGAATGCAATGATTTTTTCTGCAAAAAACGGGACACTATATATTGATCCATCTTTAAAAGATAAAAATATTCACACTCTTTATTCCAAAAGAGATGTATCTAATCCAAAAGAAAAATTTGAATGTGGTTTTGTGCAAGACAGTAGTGTTGAAAATAAAACATCTACTAAAAGTGTCTTAAATGCCAATGATGGTATGATGCGAGAATTCAGATTAGCACTTGCAACAACAATAGAGTATTCTGCATTTCATGTTGCTGCAGCCGAAGCTGCTTGTGGATGTACGCTAACAACTGAATCACAAAAAAAGGCTGCTGTAATGGCAGAATTAGTAATTGCAATGACTCGTGTAAATGGAATTTATGAAAGAGAACTCTCGTTGACTATGAAATTGGTCGCTGAGAATGATCTTATCATTTTTATTGATACCGATACATATAGTAATGATAATGGAAGTATTATGTTAACTCAAAATCAGACAGTTATTGATGGAGCAATCGGAACAGCTAATTATGACATAGGTCATGTATTCAGTACAGGAGGAGGAGGAGTCGCTTTTCTTAACTCACCTTGCGGTTCATCAAAGGCTGGAGGGGTTACAGGTCTATCTTCACCAGTAGGAAACCCTTTTTATGTAGATTATGTTGCACATGAAATGGGACATCAGTTTGGGTCTGATCATACATTTAATAGTACTTCTGCGAATTGTGGTGGAGGAACTAGAGCAGCAGCACTTGCTTATGAACCTGGAAGTGGCTCTACAATTATGGGATATGCAGGAATATGTTCTCCTGAGAATGTGCAGGCCAATAGTGACGCTTACTTTCATCAAGTAAGTTTGCAGAAAATCTGGAATAATATCACTTCAACCAACGGCAGTAATTGTGCTTCTTTATCTTCAACAGGAAATACCTCCCCTACTGCTCAAGCCGGAAACTCATTTACTATTCCAGGATTGACACCTTATAAATTGGAAGGTTCTTCAACAGATATTGATGGAACGACCTCACATACCTATACTTGGGAACAGTATGATTTAGGGACATCTGTGTTACCTATGGAGACGAATACATCAGGACCGCTTTTAAGATCATTTGAAGGAACAACAGATCCAATAAGATACATTCCAAACTTGACTGCCATTTTAAATAATGGTGGAACGTCTACAACTTGGGAAAAATTAGCCTCAGTAGATAGAGTCATTAACTTTCAATTAACAGTCCGAGATAACGATCTACGAGGAGGACAGACAGCAACTGATAATACAACGATAACAGTTGATGGAGATTCTGGACCATTAAAAGTGTTGTCTCAAAATACAACTGGAATACTATGGAGTAATGGTACCTCAGAATTAATTACTTGGGATGTTGCCAATACCAATGTGGCTCCTGTAAATACCTCACATGTTAATATTTTACTTTCTCTTGATGGAGGTCTCACTTACACAGAAACGTTGATTGCGAACACACCAAATGATGGATCGGAAAGTATAATTGTTCCAAATACTCCAGCGGCTTTTTGTAGAATAATGATTCAACCTGTGGATAATATTTATTTTGCTATAAACACTGAAAATTTTGCAATAGATTATTCAATTACCACAGAATGCACAACCTATTCTTCAGGACAAAATTTAAACCTCCCAATTCCCGATAATACAGGAGCAACACTTTTAAATTCTATTAATGTAGGAGATTCAGAAATTATAGATTACATAAGTGTTAATGTTGATCTTGATCATTCTTATGTAAGCGACTTAACAATTCAATTAAATCATCCTGATGGAACTATTTTTTCCAGTTTATGGAGTAAAGAATGTTTCGACGAAAACAATCTTAATATCACATTTAAAGATGGTAATCCATCGATTGTATGTGCTGAACCTACAGTAGGAAATTACAGCCCTTCAACACCTTTGAGTGTGTTTTCAGGTTTGAATTCTTCAGGAAACTGGAGTATTTCATTAAATGATAATGGAGTTGAAGATATAGGGATTTTAAACGATTGGAGTATTGAAATATGTACAAGCACTACTACAGTTTTAGACGTTGAAGAAGAAACCTTCAAGGATTTTAAAATTTTTCCAAATCCTTCTAATGGAGCGATAAATATATCTTTATTGGCGAATCAAAACGAGGAAGTTCATGTTGATTTATATGATATCACAGGAAGATTGATAAGAAATAAAAAATATACCACAACTACTTCAAGGTTTACTAAGCAATTTACATATGGTGCTATTTCTAGTGGAATATACATTTTAAAAGTTTCTCAAGGGAATAAGATTATTTCCAAAAGAATTGCTATAAATTAAAAAATAGCTATACATATTTCATCATACTTCAATTTACAATGCATATAAATAAATTATTTTTATTTATTCATTTGATTCTAATCCAAAAAAAATTGTATTTTGCAACGTTGATAACTAATACAATTTATATTATGAGAAAATTATTATGCATTATTGCTGTCTTATTTTCGACAGTTTTAGTAGCACAAACTACAGTTTCCGGAACGGTTACTGATGAACAAACAGGACAACCCATTCCTGGAGTTAATGTTAATGTTGTAGGAACTACTTCTGGAACTGCTGCAGATTTTGATGGAAATTTTTCATTTGAAGTTTCGCAAACGCCTCCTTTTACTATTGAAGTTTCTATAATAGGTTATGCTTCTAAAAATGTTGAGGTGACTCAGAACAACCAATCCTTAAATGTAGCGTTGTCTGAAAACACCACATCACTAGATGAGGTTGTTATTTCTGCTTCTAGAACACCAGAGCGTATTTTTGAATCTCCTGTTACCGTAGAACGTTTTGGACTTAGAGATATTAAAAACACTGCTTCTGCTGATTTTTATGGTGGATTAGAAAATTTAAAAGGTGTAGATATTAATACGAATAGTTTAACGTTTAAATCTATTAATACAAGAGGATTTGCAACTTTTGCAAATACACGTTTTATGCAATTAATCGATGGAATGGACAATTCTACTCCAGCCTTAAACTTTCCTATTGGAAATTTAGTAGGGATGACAGAAACAGATGTATTAAGTGTTGAATTATTACCTGGAGCATCTTCTGCTCTATATGGTGCCAATGCATTTAATGGAATTCTTTTTATGAGAAGTAAAAATCCATTTGACCATACAGGAATTAGTGGATATTTAAAAAGCGGAATTACCTCTCAAGAATCTGCTGGAGACAACCCTTACAATGATTTAGGATTTCGTGCTGCATATAAATTTTCAGACAAGTTTGCTGCAAAAGTGAATTTTGGATATTTAAAAGGTACTGATTGGGCTGCAACAAGCGAAGTTGACAGAGTGAATGTTGGAGGTTCAAGAGCAGGTAATATAGATTACAATGGAATCAATGTCTATGGAGATGAAGTTTCTACAAATATTAGAGCAGCTTCTGGAGGATTAGGAATTATTCCAGATGTTGTAGTAAGTAGAACAGGGTATAATGAACGTGACTTGACAAACTACAATGCTGAAAGCATCAAAGCAGATTGGGGATTATATTACCGACCTATTACTGATTCTAGTTTAGAATTGTCTTACCAAGGAAAAGTAGGTTCAGGAAATACAATCTATCAAGGAACAAATAGATATAATATTAGGAATTTCGAACAGCAACAACATAAAATTGAAGTGAAGCACGATAATTTCTTTGTAAGAGGATATGTGGTTTCTGATGATGCTGGAGACTCCTATGATATGGTGTTTACAGGAATAAATATCAATAGAGCATGGAAAAGCGACACACAATGGTTTGGAGAATATATACAAACTTTCGCAGGAGCTACTTTAAGTGGTGCTACTGAGGAGCAATCACATGCAGCGGCAAGAGCGCAAGCAGAAACTGGACGTTTTGAGCCAGGATCTCAAGGATTTATTGATGCATTCAATAAAAGTGTAAATGATCCAGATTTATCTACAGGTTCTAAGTTTCAAGATGCTTCAAAATATTACCATGCTGATGCCAATTATAATTTTAGTCATTTAACTGATATTGCTGAAATTCAAGTAGGAAGTTCATATAGACAATATCAATTGAACTCTTCTGGAACTATTTATACGGATATAGATGGGCCAATAGAATATTCTGAATTCGGAGTGTATACTCAGATTCAAAAAAATATTGAATTGGGTGAAGACATGGAGTTAAAATTAACTGGATCTGCAAGATATGATAAGTCTGAGTTTTTTGATGGATTTTTATCCCCTAGAATTTCTGCAGGTTTATCTGTAAACAGAAACCATAATATAAGAGCTTCTGTACAGACAGGATTTAGAAACCCTACAACACAAGATTTATTTATTGGATTGGATGCAGGTAGAGCTATTTTAATAGGTTCTGCTCCAGATAATTTAAATAGATATAGTAGAAGTTTTGATGTAAGTGCTTCAGGTCAGTTGCTTGGCGCTCCTAGTTCTGTTACACAGACAGGTGCTGTTGCTTATAACAACTCTTATTCTTTAAGTGCCGTTACAGAACTTGGTGCAACTGGAAATCCAGCAGTATTGGCTTCTCCTGATGCAATTGCAAATCCAGACTTAGTAAAACCTGAAAAAGTTACCTCTGCTGAAATTGGTTATAGAGGGAAATTCAATAAGTTAATTGTTGATTTTAGTACTTATTATAATAAATATGAAGATTTTATTTCTCAGGAAACAGTAATCTCTCCTTATTATGGAACTGTAGGTGATAATGGAGCTTCAATTGCAGCAATTGCAAACGGAGACTATCAAGCATATAGTACGTATACGAATTCTGCAGTAGATGTAAATTCTTACGGAGCATCTATTGAGTTTTCTACGAAAATTTTTGGAAACTACGATATCAGTACGAACTATACTTTTACAAGACAAGATTTTGATCAAGAAGCAAATCCTGACTTTATAACAAATTTCAATACACCAGAACATAAAGTAAAAGCTTCATTTGGAAATACAAATCTTTTTGAGAATTTTGGATTTAATGTTTCTTGGAGATGGAGTGATGATTATTTCTGGGAAGCAACTTTCGGAGATGGTGATATTCCAGCATTCCACACATTGGATGCTCAGATCAACTATAAAGTACCAAAATGGAAATCTACATTTAAAGCAGGAGCAACAAATATGCTAGGAGATGAGTACTTTACGGCATTTGGTACTGGATTCATCGGATCTCAGTATTATGTTTCTTTGACAATTAATAACTTATAAAATAAACAATCATGAAAATTAAACATATATGGTTACTATTACTTTTCGTAGGCTTGATAGCTTGTGATGATGATGATGACACAGTAATAGTACAGGAAACAGTTCAATTAACTGCAGGTTCTGCAGATTTTTCAACCTACGTTTCGATAGGAAATTCATTGACAGCAGGATTTACCGATGGTGCTTTATTTAAAGCGACTCAGGAAAATTCTATGCCAAATATTTTATCACAAAAATTTGCGTACTTAGGAGGAGGATCTTTTACACAACCATTAATGAATGATAATTTCGGTGGTATTTCTCTAGGAGGAAATAGAATTCTAGGGCCAAGATTAGTAACAACTGGTGGAGCTCCACTTCCATTAGAATCAATTATCGGTCCTATTATGCCAACAACAGATTTATTGGTTAACAATCCAACAGGACCTTTCAACAATATGGGAGTTCCAGGTGCAGCAAGTTTTCACTTGATTGCTCCAGGATATGGAAATCTTAATGGATTATTTACTAGTCCAGCAACAGCGAACCCATATTTTGTAAGAATGACTGGAACTACTCCAGACGCAAGTGTTTTGCAGTTAGCATTAGCTCAAGCACCAAGTTTTGTAACTTTATGGATTGGAAACAATGATGTCTTAGGATATGCAACTTCAGGAGCTTCAACAGCAGGACCAACATCTCAAGGGCTATTTGATTTTTCAATTAACACAATAGTTGCAGAATTACAGCAAGCAAATGTTCAAGGTGTAATGGCTAACATACCATATGTTGAAACAACACCTCATTTTACGACGGTTACTCATAATGTAATTCCTTTAGATGCTGCTACAGCAGGACTTGTTAATGGAGCATATGCGCAATATAATGGTGGATTGCAATTGGCAATGTCATTTGGATTAATTGATGCAGATGAGGTAGCACAAAGAACTATTAATTTTATAGAGGCTTCAGATAATGCTGTTGTTATAGAAGACGAAAGTTTGACAAATCTAGGAGGACTTGGTTTACCAAATTATAGACAAGCAACTGCGGAAGATTTATTTGTATTGCCATCAGCTAGTTTTATAGGTACTGAAGCTTTACCTGGAAATCCTTTTACAGTGAATGGAGTTGCGATTCCATTGGCAGATAAATGGGTGCTTGTTCCAAGTGAACAGGCAGAAATTAAAGCTGCAACAGATGCATTTAATGCAACTCTTAAGTCTGCAGCAGATGCTTTAGGATTTGCATTTGTAGATGCAAATGCATTGATGCAAGAATTGTCAACTAGCGGTTTGGCATCTGATAATTACGTATTAACTTCAGATCTTGTAACAGGAGGAGTATTCTCTTTAGATGGAGTTCACCCTAATTCAAGAGGTTATGCATTTCTTTCTAATGAATTTTTAAAAGCAATTGATGCAACTTATGGTTCAAATTTTGAAGCAGCAGGAATGTTATCAAATGTAGGAGATTACCCAACAAATTACTCTCCAGCATTACAATAAAAAAATAAAAATATTAATTTTTAAAAGCCTTCATTTTGAAGGCTTTTTTTTATATATAAAAAAGATTTAAAATAAATTTATTTTTAAATTAAAACTCATATCTTTGCACCTTGAAAACTGAGAGGAATCTCAATACGTTTAAAAGCTAATATTAAAGAGTTAAGGCAATGGCTAAAATTACAGGTAAAGTAGCACAAATTATAGGTCCAGTTATCGATGTAGAGTTTGCATCAGGTTCTGTACTTCCACAGATTTACGATTCATTAGAAATTATTAAAAAAGACGGTTCAATACTAGTATTGGAAGTGCAATCTCACGTTGGAGAGAATACAGTTCGTACGATTTCAATGGATTCAACAGATGGTTTAAGTAGAGGTGTAGATGCAGTTGCGACTGGAGCACCGATTCAAATGCCAGTTGGAAAAGATATTTACGGAAGACTTTTTAATGTAATTGGAGATGCAATTGATGGATTGGGAGATTTACCTAAAGCAGGTAAAGATGGACTTCCTATTCACCGTCAAGCACCAAAATTTGAAGACTTAACAACTTCAACAGAAGTATTATTTACAGGAATTAAAGTAATTGATTTAATCGAGCCTTATGCAAAAGGAGGAAAGATTGGATTATTCGGTGGAGCAGGAGTAGGTAAAACAGTATTGATTCAAGAATTAATTAACAATATAGCAAAAGGTCACGGTGGATTATCTGTATTTGCAGGAGTAGGAGAAAGAACTCGTGAAGGAAATGACCTTTTAAGAGAAATGCTAGAATCAGGAATTATCAAGTATGGTGATGACTTTATGCATTCTATGGAAGATGGAGGATGGGATTTATCGAAAGTTGATAAAAAAGGAATGAGAGACTCAAAAGCAACATTTGTTTTTGGACAAATGAATGAACCACCTGGAGCACGTGCACGTGTTGCATTATCTGGATTATCAATTGCTGAGTATTTCCGTGATGGAGCAGGAGAAGGACAAGGAAAAGATGTACTTTTCTTCGTAGATAATATCTTCCGTTTTACACAAGCAGGATCTGAGGTATCTGCACTATTAGGACGTATGCCTTCAGCAGTAGGTTACCAACCAACACTAGCAACTGAAATGGGTGCAATGCAAGAGCGTATTACATCTACTAAAAACGGTTCTATTACATCCGTACAAGCGGTTTACGTACCTGCGGATGATTTAACGGATCCAGCACCAGCAACAACGTTTGCACATTTAGATGCAACAACAGTATTGTCACGTAAGATTGCAGAGTTAGGAATTTATCCTGCAGTAGATCCATTGGATTCTACTTCAAGAATTTTAACTGCTGAAATTTTAGGTGATGAGCACTATAATACTGCTCAAAGAGTAAAAGAATTATTACAACGTTATAAAGAATTACAAGACATTATTGCAATTCTAGGTATGGAAGAATTATCTGAAGAAGATAAATTATATGTTCACCGTGCAAGACGAGTGCAACGTTTCTTATCTCAACCTTTCCACGTTGCTGAGCAATTTACAGGAATACCAGGAGTGTTGGTAGATATTAAAGATACTATCAAAGGATTTAACATGATTATGGATGGTGAATTGGACAAGTATCCAGAAGCAGCATTTAATTTACGTGGATCAATCCAGGATGCAATTGATGCAGGTGAGAAAATGTTAACAGAAGCTTAAAAATTATGTTTTTAGAAATCGTAACACCAGAAGCAGTTATATTTAATTCTAATGTAGATTCTGTTGCTGTACCAGGAATTAACGGTGAGTTCCAAATGCTGAATAATCACGCACCTATTGTGTCTTTATTGGCAAGTGGAACCATTAAAATAAGTGGGAGTACTATTGATATTGATGAAGATTTTCAAGATCAATTTACCAAAGTTGATGAAGTACATACCTTATCTATCTCAGGAGGAACCATTGAAATGAGAGATAACAAGGTAATTATTTTAGCAGATTAAGAACTATTATTTTCAATAAAACTTTAAACTCCAAACAATTGTTTGGAGTTTTTTTATGCCCAATTCCAAACAACAATCTCCCAATCATGATCATCAGCTGTAAATAGATGTAATTGTTCAAAACCAATAGCTTGATGCGCATTTATTGACCTCTCATTACTGCTATCAATCTCTGTTATTAAGACATCATATTGTTCGTGTAATTCATCTCGCATAAAAGTATACATACCTCTGAAAACACCTTTTTTACGAAACTCTTTATCCACACATATTTGCCCCATAACAAGATAGGATTTCTCAGGGTTTTTATGTTTTTCAATTTCTACAAACATAGGTTTTAAGACCTCAATTTTATCTTGAAATTCTTTTACCATTGACAGTGCAAATCCAACAACATTAGTATCATAAATTGCAATAATATGTTGGCATTTATCATTCATTAATTTTAAAATATCAAAATCATGTTGCACAGTTACAAAACCTTCTTTTACTTTTTCTACTTCGGAGATGGAAGATGAAAAATTAGCTTGTTGGAGTTTTAATATTTGTAGTAACTCTTGATCTGTTTCTACCCTTTTATAGGAAATCATTTGCTAAACACTTTTAATCACATTGGTCACGATTCCCCAAATCATAAAATCATTTTCTTCAGTAATTTTTATAATAGGGTAGTCAGGATTCTCAGGTTTCAACCATACTTTGGTTCCATCTACACGCAATCTTTTTACAGTGAATTCACCATCAATAAAACAGACCGCAATTTTATTATTTATAGGCTCTAGACTTCTGTCTATGACCAATAAATCTTTATCATTAATTCCGGCATCAATCATAGATTGTCCGCTGACGCGTGCAAAGAAAGTTGCTTCTTGGTTTTTGACAAGTATTTTATCTAAACTTACACGTTCTTGAACAAAATCTTCTGCAGGTGAAGGAAAACCTGCTGAAATACCTATATCTACAAATGTTGCTCCTGTATTCTGATGAATTTCAGGAGTGAAAAATGTAAGAGTTTGTGAGTTTACCATTATTATTTTATGATTAATAATTCATTACTATCTGTTGTATATCTTGGTGATAAATGTTCTTGACGCATTTTCCAAGTACGCTTCAGGTCTTGATTTCCAAGTTTAATTTTAGATGCACCTAATTTACTATTTAATTTATCAATAGCTTTCATTAAAGATGTATGTTTTGGATTTTGAGCCTCAAAAAAGTTTAATTGATGATTGTCTGTAGGAACTAAACCAGTTACAATTATTCCTGCACGCTTATATTTTACACCTTTTTTAAAAACCTTTTCAATGGCTTTTACTGCATATTTAGAAAGAATTAACGAGGAGTCTGTTGGACTAGGTAATGCAATATGAATGGATTTTCGATGCTGTTCAGTATCTTTTTTATGCCGATCACTACTGAGCAATACAATCATTAAATTACAAGAAGATTTTTGTTTTCTTAATTTTTCTGCACAACTTACGGCAAATGTCGAAACACGTTCTTTGATATTATCTATATCAGAATATGTCGTTTCAAAACTTCGCGTTGTTGCAATTGATTTTTTTGATTTTGTGGTGTCTTCAAGTTTTAATGTTGGCTTGCCTTCTAAATCTTTTTTAAGGTTCAGTTCAGTAATAGAAAAGTTTTTTAAAACCCATGCGTCAGAAAGCAATGAAAAATCATAAGCAGTTTTAATTCCTTGAGATTTCAATCGTTTAGACAATCGTCTTCCAATTCCCCAAACTGATTCAATTTTGGTCCATTTTAAAGCCTTTACACGTTGCTCGTCTGTATGTATTATAAACACATTATTTGTTTCCTTAGGAAACTTTCTAGCGACTTTATTGGCAACTTTTGACAATGCCTTTGTTGGAGCGATTCCAACACTTGTCGGAATTCCAGTCCATTTAAGAATGCGTTTTTGTATTTTTTCTCCATAGGATTGTAGATCATAATTTTCAAAGCCTTTAAACTCTAAAAACGCCTCATCAATACTATACGGTTCAACATCTGGAGTAAACTGTTTTAAGATAGAAATGACACGATCGCTCATATCTCCATATAGCGGATAATTGGAAGAAAAAACGGCAACATCATTGTCCTTAAAAAAGGATTTATATTTAAATGCAGGTGCTCCCATAGGAATTCCTATTGCTTTCGCTTCATCACTACGCGCAATGACACAGCCATCATTATTAGATAATATGACGATAGGTTTATTACGCAATTGAGGCTTAAAAACACGCTCACAGGATGCGTAAAAATTATTACAATCTACAAGGGCATACATATCCGTAAAGGTACAAGAAAATCAATATTTAATCTTCTGCATATTCTAAAATATCTGAAGGTTGACAATCTAATGCCTTACAGATTGATTCTAAGGTAGAAAAACGAACTGCTTTTGCTTTTCCAGATTTTAAAATAGAAAGATTGGCAGTGGTAATTCCAATAATTTCTGCCAAGTCTTTACTTTTCATTTTGCGTTTGGCAAGCATCACATCAAGATTTACAATTATTGCCATAACTATATTGTTAATTCGTTTTCAGATTGTAGTTCAATACCTCTTTTTACAATTTGCGCGAAAATAAAGAT
Organism: uncultured Flavobacteriaceae bacterium; assembly: GCA_905479835.1. Classification (GTDB taxonomy): domain Bacteria; phylum Bacteroidota; class Bacteroidia; order Flavobacteriales; family Flavobacteriaceae; genus Urechidicola. The sequence continues at coordinate 23,461 of CAJQNZ010000040.1, read as the reverse complement.
GATTCCTGCAAGAAAAATAAAATCGCTAGAGAATAATTCCATTGGGAAATCATATCGTTTTCCTAAAAATTGTACATGAGTATTATGTACCATTGCAACAATCCATAAATAAAAAATACTATAACTTATTTGTTGCATTAATTTATAGACTTGAGAATTGAAAGGTTTTTCTAAATTCAATGTACTCAGTAGTTTTGTGATTAAGTAGGCAATATATGCTTCGATAGCAAATACAATTACCTTATAACCTACAATCAAAGAGTATTGATAAAAACTGTGGCTATAATAATCAGACAAGTCTAAAGCGCCAAATAAATTTTTAGAAAGATCTTCTTTACCTATACTTATAAAATATGTTGTAATAAGAGTTCCTACTTTAATTAATAATCCTATAAGTACAATCCAAGCAAGTATATGTATAAATTTAAGTAGTTTTTCTGTGTTTGATTTCATAACTATATTGTTTACTACACTGCAAACATATAAATAAATTATTGATAAATAATAATAAAGTATTAAAAAAAGATAATTTTTTAAAAATGATATTGATTAATAATAAATAGATAACCTTATAAATAAGGTTAACTTTAGTGTTTTACTACACTGTGTTTAACTATTTTTGCAGCATCAAATAATAAAAGATGGACGCTAAAATAAAAATACTACTACTATTAACTCTGTTGTTAACGAGTTACTCCTTTTCACAAGAAGAAAAGATAGAAAAATTAGACTCTGTTGTCATTACTTCAAGTAGAATAGACTTACCTTTCAAAGAAAATTCTCGTACAATTTCAGTAATTACTTCTGCTGAAATCCAACAAAATGGAGCAACCAATGTTGCGGATTTATTACAAAATGTTGCAGGTGTAGATATAAGAAGGAGGGGAACTGCAGGAAGTCAAGCAGATTTATACATAAGAGGTGGAGGTTTTGATCAAACATTATTATTGATCGATGGCGTAAAAATGGATGATTCACAGACAGGTCATCACACCATGAATGCAGCCTTGCCAATAGAAGTTATAGAACGAATAGAAATCATAAAAGGACCAGCAGCAAGAGTATTTGGACAAAATGCATTTACTGGAGCGATAAACATTGTTACTAAAAACAACTTAGAGAATACCGTTTCTGCTAATGTTGAGACAGGCTCTTTTGGTCAATTAAATGGATCTGTTACTGTAGGAAAAGAATTTGAAAACTCATCAATTATTGCACATGTTGGCGCTTTAACTTCTGATGGTTACCGTACCAATTCTGATTATAACAATACCAATTATTTCTTAAAAGGTGTTTTCAATAAGTCAAAACAACCTATAGAAATGATTGCTACTTTTCACGACAAGAAATTTGGTGCAGAAAATTTTTACACGACCAATACTACTTTTCACGAATATGAAGAAACACAAAACAGTTTAGTAGGAGTTTCAACCACTTTTAAAACAGAAAAGTTTAAAATAAAACCGACCATTTATTGGAAAAGAGGTCAAGATATTTTTTTATTGAGAAGAGACGACCCAAGCTTTTACAGAAACCTTCACATTACAAATAAAATAGGAGTAGAAACAAACGCATCGTATACTTCTAATCTTGGTATTACAGGTTTTGGTCTAGATGTTTCTAAGGTATCGATTAGCAGTAATAATTTGGGAGAGAGAGATAGAACGATGGCAAATTTGTTTTTAGAACATCGGTTTAAGATTGGCGAAAATGTTGATGTTACTCCAGGAGTTGCAGTTACGTATTTTTCTGATTTTAAATTTCACGCTTTTCCAGGTTTAGATGTTGGTATTGAACTATCAGAGAACTTAAAGGCATACGGAAACCTTGGGATTACCTATAGAATTCCAACTTATACAGATTTGTTTTACAGCGATCCTGTAACTACTGGAAATGAAAATTTGGAGCCAGAAGAGGCATTTGCTCAAGAGATTGGTTTTAAATATAATAAAGAGAATTTTTCGGCAACAATTGCTTTGTTTAATAGAAACTCTAAAAACTTAATCGATTATATACGTACAGACACTGATGAGAGTGTTTTTACAGCAACAAACATTGCTGAAGTAACGACAAAAGGATTGGAAGTTGACGGTTCTTATACTTTTAAAGCAAGTAGTTTTAATCAAACGTTGGCTTTGGGATATTCTTATTTAGAGGATGATATTTTAAACCAAAATAAAGACTTATCGAGGTATTCTTTAAATACATTAAAGCATCAATTTATTACACGTTTTAGTTCTCAATTCTTTAAAAATGTACGACAAAATATTATTTACAGACATGCAGAACGAACTATAGGAACAAGTTATAATGTTTGGGATGTTTCTGTAATTGTAGACGTTAATAAATTCAGTTTTACAGTGACTGCGAACAATATTTTTAATGCAGAATACATAGAATCTGGGTTTGTGCCAATGCCTCCAAGTAACATCTTATTTGGATTGAGGTATCGTATGTAATGTATGTATTGTCAATCTGAATTTGATTCAAAGTTCAAAATGTCAGTTCGAGTAATTTTTTCTTAAAAAACTGTGTCGAAAACTAATTAAGCGACAAAGATTCTTATTATCGATAGTTCTGTTGAGCGAAACGGAAGTATAAATTCCACTCACTTCAATCGTAAAACTCACTCGAATTGACAGAATTTATCAAAATGAGAATAACTAAAGATCATTATAAAAAAAGGGAGATTTATCAACAGATAAATCTCCCTTTTTAGTTAGTTCTTTAAAAAAGTTACAACTGCCCTGTAATCCATTTATAAACATCATTACCATTGGCAAACAGTAGGAGTCCCATCAATAAAATAAACCCTACAACTTGTGCGTGTTCTAAAAACTTATCACTTGGTTTTCTTCCAGTAATCATTTCCCATAATGTGAATACTACATGTCCTCCGTCTAATGCTGGAATCGGTAATAGATTCATAAATCCAAGCATCAACGATAAGAATGCCGTAATACTCCAGAATGCTGGCCAACTCCAACTAGCAGGAAAAATATTTCCAATGGCTATAAATCCACCCAGACTTGAAGCGCCTTTTGAAGTGAATACAAATTTAAATTGGACTACAATATCACGTAATTTCCAATATGCTTCCGAGATACCTTTAGGAATACTCTCTCCTATTGAAAATTCACGATGACTCATCGTAATATAATCTTTGTCTGTTAATTTAGGCGCAATTCCTATTTTTCCTCTTTCTCCAATTGCAACGTCTAAATCTAGTATTTCACCATCTCTTTCTACTTTAATAGAAGCAGATTCTTTTGCGTTTTGAATTCCATAAGTTACATCTGACCAGTAATTAATTGGGGTTTCATTTACCGAGATGATTTTATCAGTCTTAAGTAATCCAGCCATAGCCGAAGTAGAACCTTCAAGAACAGAGTCTAACACAAATGGGAAACGAGGCGACATCGCATCCATTCCAACAGACTGAAATAATTCCATGTCAATATCTTCAGGAAGTTGAATTAATTCCGTTGAGCCATCTTGATGTTGCACTTCAACTCGTGTAACATTTCTCATTAAAAGCATTTGATTGATATCCAATGCATTTTCGATTACTTTTCCATTAGCCTTTAGAAGTTTGTCCCCTTGTTGAAAACCATAATTTTCTAAAGTTTTTGAAACACCCATTCCGTACTTTACATCTTCACTCTTTACATAGTTTTCTCCCCATACATTGAAGATCATAATGTAAATTAAAAATCCTAAAATAAAATTTACAATTACTCCACCAAGCATAATAATCAATCGTTGCCATGCAGGTTTTGACCTGAATTCCCATGGTTGAGCAGGCAATTTCATCTGCTCAGTATCCATACTTTCATCAATCATTCCAGAGATTTTTACGTATCCTCCTAGTGGTAACCATCCGATTCCATACTCCGTTCCGCCTTTGGTAAAACTAAATAGTTTCTTTCCCCAAGCATCGAAAAATAAATAGAATTTTTCTACTCTTGTTTTAAATAATTTTGCAGGTAAATAATGACCAAACTCATGTAAAACAATCAGTAAAGATAAACTCAGTAAAAATTGTGATGCTTTTATTAATATTTCCATATGGTAGCTATATTGTCTTAAAAAACGCACAAATGTACGGTTTTAAATAGAGTTTAAAAACTGATACTTAAAGTAAGGTAATGATTTAACAAACTTTTAGTAGTGATTGCTTATAAAAAAAGACGTTTGTTGTAAATTTGCACAAAAGATATCTTTTGTCTTTTGATTAAAATGAATTTAAAATGTCAGTTCGAGTGATTTTGAAGAATGAAAAATTGTATCGAGAACAAAATAATAGTTAAACATTCTACTTCTCGATAAAAATTTTACTCATTTCAATTGTAAAATTCACTCTAAGTGACGTGTTTTATTTAAATGTGTAATAGGTTAAAGTTATATTAAATGAATCTCAACTTTTTTAAAAAATCACTGCCAATAACAATAATAATGCTTGTTTTCTCAGTATTTATGATTAGTTCAATTTATTCAATATTAAAACCAGAAAAAAAATTACGTATTTACAATCCAGTGGATGTAAATCCTCGATTGGTAGATCAATCTTTATTGCATGTGAATAACAATCATAAAATTGGAGATTTTTCTCTGATCAATCAAAATGGAGATATCATTACTCAAGATGACTATAAAGATAAAATTTATGTTTCAGATTTTTTCTTTACTACATGCCCAACCATTTGTCCCATAATGACTCATAATATGGTAAAAGTTCAAGAGGAATTTAAAAATGATTCTACAGTTATGTTGCTTTCACATTCTGTTACACCAGAAATTGATAGTGTTTCTGTACTTCGAGATTATGCCAATACCAAAGGAGTTATTGATGGCAAATGGAACATAACTACAGGCGATAAAAAACACATCTATGAGTTGGCTAGAAAAAGTTATTTTGCAGTAGTTGATGAGGGAGACGGTGGAGATCAGGATTTTATTCATACAGAAAACTTTATTTTAGTAGATAGGAAAAGACAAATTCGTGGCTATTATGATGGCACACTAGATCAAGAAATTGAACGATTGATAGGAGATATTAAAACACTTCAAAAAGAATATCTTAAGAACTAATCAATTCTGCTAATTAGAATGATTCTAATTTAGTATATTTGCTTTCTACTTAAAAAACTACTTTTAATGCATACAATTGCAACATTAAAAAAAGGTGAAAAAGGAATTATTCAAGAATTTGATATTGATTTAATTCCATTAAAATTGATTGAAATGGGATGCTTGCCAGGAAATCTTGTTGAGCTGGTACAATATGCACCTTTTCACGATCCCTTGTATATCAATATTAATGATAGTTATGTTGCAATACGTAAAGAAACGGCTATTCATATTTCAATTAAAAAAGTAAGTTAATCAGATTCAATTATGAGTGTTGAAATGCTAAAAGTCGCATTAATTGGAAATCCTAATACTGGAAAAACCTCCGTATTCAATCATCTTACAGGATTGAATCAACAAGTAGGGAACTATCCTGGAATTACGGTTGAAAAAAAGATAGGTTACTGTAAACTTACAAGACATCGTAAAGCCAAAATTATTGACCTTCCTGGAACCTATAGTTTGAATGCATCCTCTCTTGATGAAAGCGTTGTGATAGAATTGTTGATGAACAAGAACGGTGATGATTTTCCAGATGTTGCAATTGTAGTTTCTGATGTTGAAAATTTAAAAAGAAACTTACTTTTATTTACGCAGATTAAAGAATTAGAAATTCCTACAATCCTTGTAATTAATATGTCTGACAGGATGAAGAGAAAAGGTATTTCAATAGATATTCCTGTTTTAGAAAAAGAATTAAACACAAAAATAGCCTTGGTAAGTTCTCGTACCAAAAATGGAATTGACTCTATTAAAACCTTATTACAAGACTATAAAAATATTTCATCAGAAGCTTGTCTTGACACTTCTTTAATTGATGTTACATATTTTGACAGGCTTAAAAAAGCTTTTCCTAATCAATCTTTATATAAATTATGGTTGGTTATCACACAAGATGTAAATTTTGGAAAGATTGATAAAAAACCAATGAAAGACGAAACTTCTTTTTCATTTGCTACTAAATCAAATTCAGAATTAAAAAGACTTCAGCAGAAAGAGACAATAGCTCGTTATAAATTCATTAATGATACACTTAAAAAAGGGTATGTAGTTGATAAATCTAAAGCGACAGATTTACGGAGTGTATTGGATAAGGTTTTAACACATAAAGTATTTGGTTATGTGATTTTCTTTGGAGTTTTATTGTTGATATTTCAAGCAATTTTTGATTGGAGTAGTGTACCTATGGATTTTATTGATAGTTCATTCGCGTCATTAGGAGATTGGGTACGACATACACTTCCTGGAGGAGTTTTTACAGATTTATTGGTAGATGGAATCATTGCAGGACTTGGAGGAATCGTAATTTTTATTCCTCAAATCGCTTTTTTGTTTCTATTTATTTCAGTCTTAGAAGAAAGTGGTTATATGAGTCGTGTGGTGTTTCTTATGGATAGAATCATGCGAAGATTTGGCTTGAGTGGTAAGAGTGTTGTGCCACTTATTTCAGGAACTGCATGTGCCATTCCTGCAATTATGGCAACAAGAAATATTGAGAGTTGGAAAGAAAGATTGATAACCATATTGGTAACACCATTTACAACCTGTTCAGCAAGATTACCAGTGTATGCTATTTTGATTGCATTAGTAATACCAGATCAGAGAATTTTAGGAGTTTTTAATGCGCAAGGTTTAACCTTAATGTTTTTATATCTGTTAGGCTTTGCAGCAGCGATTATTTCGGCATATATTTTAAACAAAGTATTGAAGATAAAAAGCAAATCTTACTTTGTTGTTGAGATGCCCAATTATAAACTTCCGATGTTTAAAAACGTATTTATCAATGTTTTTGAAAAGACAAAAGCGTTCCTTATAGATGCTGGTAAAATAATTTTAGCAATTTCAATAGTATTGTGGTTTTTGGCTTCTTATGGTCCTGGAAAAGAATTTAGTGATGCTGAAAATATAGTGAAATCAGAAGTTGTAAATCAGGAATTAAGTACTTTAGAACTGGATGATAAAATTGCATCTTATAAATTAGAACATTCTTATATTGGTATTGTTGGGAAAACGATTGAACCAGTTATCAAACCTTTAGGTTATGATTGGAAAATTGGGATTGCACTAGTAACTTCATTTGCCGCACGAGAAGTTTTTGTTGGTACTTTAGCAACAATTTACAGCGTAGGAAGTGCGGGTGAAGAAGAAGGGACAATCAAGCAAAAAATGGCCGCAGAAGTGTATCCGAATGGTGAAAAAATATTTACACTTGCAAGTGGAATATCACTATTGTTGTTTTATGCATTTGCAATGCAGTGTATGGCGACTTTGGCTATTGTAAAAAAGGAAACCAATAGTTGGAAATGGCCAATGATTCAATTGTTTGGAATGACCGCAATTGCTTATGTTGTTGCATTGATTTCTTTTCAATTTTTAAAGTAAATGTTGTAATTAAGAATAAGAAATACGACTTATAGTTTATGATAAATACGCAAGAAATATTAGTTTACATCACAGTTTTATTAGCTGTCGCTTTTCTTGTCAAAAAATATTTTTACAAGCCTAAGAAAACTTCAAAATCTTGTGGAAAAGATAATTGTGGTTGTCATTAGTTTTTTTTAGTCATCAGTCTTTGCTCTTGATTCTTTAAGCGAAGCGTTCTTCTTTCTATCCTAATCCTACATCAAGTGTCATCATCACAATAAATCCGAGTATTAATCCTATGGTTGCGAGATCAGTATTTCCACCACTTTGACTTTCAGGAATTACTTCTTCTACAACGATAAAAATCATTGCTCCAGCAGCAAATGCTAATGCATACGGTAAAATAGGTAAAACAGTCATCACAATTGCAGCTCCTATCACAGCAAAAACAGGCTCAACAATAGCAGATAATTGTCCCCATTGCCAGGATTTGAACTTACTTACGCCTTGTCTTCTTAATGGCATGGAAACTGCAAAGCCTTCAGGAAAATTCTGAATTCCAATTCCAATTGCCAATGCAACTGCAGATCCAATTGTAAATACACTATGACCTTCCATTCCTAGTAATTCAGGATTGGCAAGCGCTCCAAAAGCAACACCAACTGCCAGTCCTTCTGGAATATTATGCAATGCGATAGCAAGAACCAGTAAGATTGTTTTTTTCCATTTCGTTTTTGGGCCTTCTGCTTCTTCAATTTTTTTAAACAAATGTAGGTGTGGAATTAATTTGTCTAAAGCATATAAAAACAGCGCTCCTAGAAAGAAGCCAACTGCTGGAGCAAACCAAGAAGGCAGAGAAGTCAATCCCATTTCCTTTTGCATTTCCACATATTCAATTGCAGGTGATAACAATGACCAGAAACTTGCAGCAATCATAACACCTCCTGTAAAACCTAGAGAAGCATCCAATAACTTTCTATTTGAGGCTTTAAAAAAGAAAACCAATCCTGCTCCGATAGCCGTTAAACACCATGTAAATAGTCCAGCATAAAGAGCTGCAACGATTGGGTCTAGTTTTCCAAAATAGTCAATTATTTGATCCATATTATATAATTTTTACGAGTAAGTTTTTAGTTATTTGATGTGATATTGATAATTTATTTTTGTCAACTTGTATATGCATAGAATTGTCAAATTCTTCTTTATGCAGTACTTTAATTGTACTTCCTAATTTGATCTTTGATTTGTCTAGAAATTTTAAAAATTTTGATGAAGAATCATTAACTCCAACTAAAGTACAAGTACTTCCGATATTTATATTTGATAATGGTTCGCGGAGATTTTGGGCAATATTTCCGTTTTTATCTGGAATTGGATCACCATGAGGATCATGTGTTGGAAAATTTAAAAAAGCGTCTAACCTTTCAATTAAAGTATCTGATTTTATATGTTCTAATTGCTCTGCAAAATCATGAACCTCATCCCATTTAAAATCTAATTTTTCTACTAAAAAAACTTCCCAAAGACGATGATTTCTAATAATCGAAACAGCAGTTTTTCTCCCATTTGAGGTCAAATAGACTCCTTGGTATTTTTTATAATCGACTAACTTTTTTTCAGCCAATTTTTGCACCATATCAGTAACAGAAGAAGGTTTTGCAACTATTTTTTCAGCCAATTCATTTGTGCTTACAGCAGTTTCACTTTTATTTGAAAGACTAAAAATAGCTTTTAAATAATTCTCTTCAGTATGAGATAAGTTTTTCAACATAGCTGCAAAGATACAACTATTTTACGCTTGTAAAAATAAATTTTTAGACAAGACTAAAAATAAGTATAAATTTACTTATTTTTTTCTTTGCTAATAAGATAAACACCTATCATAACAAATAAACAACTCACCAATTTTACACTATTAATATCTTGCTCGTATTCTTTTTGATTAAAGACAAATGCATATAGAGCAACCATTATAAAACTTATTGCAGGCTGCAGATACACATAACTTCCAGCAATTGATGGAGCCACATGATTCAGAGCATAAATATTAAATAAATAGGCGAAAAAAGTTGTTCCAAGAATGACAAATGTTATGGTCAAATAGGTACTTGTGGTAAAATTAGAAAAATCTGTAGCAAGTAGATCTTGAATCCCAAATGGAAACATAAATACAAATCCAAAAAGAAAAATCCAACTGATAATTGTAATGGTATTGTATTTTTTCATCAATGGCTTTACAATAACTAAATACAGTCCATACGAACACGCATTAGTAAAAATAAATAAATTTCCTACAAGAGAACTTGTTCCTCCAGATTTGTTGCCATAGCCAATCAATACAATTGCACCAATAGATCCAATAGCAATTCCTAGCAATTTATTTCTTGTTAGTTTTTCTTTTAACATAAAAAAACTAAAAATCATAATAATTACAGGAAGAGAAGTCATAATAATGGAAGCATCAATAGGAGAAGTTAAATTGAGCCCGTGAAAAAATAACAATTGATTTACTGCAATTCCCAAGATTCCACATAAAATTAACCTTAAAAAATCTTTTCGTTCTACTTTTTCTTTGATAAAAGATTTGATGAACCAAAATAGAATTCCAGCTCCTAAAATTCGAAGAAAAATAAATGCTGAAGGTCCTATTTTATTAGGCATTATGCCTTTAGCAACAATATAATTGACACCGTAAATTAGATTGGCTCCAAGCAGTGCAAAATGTGCTTTGTAAAGATTTTTAGTCAATTGTATTTAGGTTTTTTATGAATGTGAAATTACAAAAACCTTTTCATTACATTCATTTATTACTTCATAATATTTGCCAAAAATATTAATCGATGCAAACGCTTCACTCTTTTCTATAGAAAGCGTAAATTTGCAACTTCTTAAAAGAGTAAAAAATGCAATACGATCACAAAGCGATAGAAGCTAATTGGCAAAAACATTGGGCAGAAAATCAAACATTTAAGGCTAGTAATCATTCAGATAAACCGAAATATTATGTCTTAGATATGTTTCCTTATCCGTCAGGAGCAGGACTACATGTTGGTCATCCATTAGGATATATTGCATCTGATATTTATGCACGCTATAAGCGTCATAAAGGCTTTAATGTATTGCATCCTCAAGGCTATGATTCGTTTGGATTACCTGCAGAGCAGTATGCGATTCAGACAGGACAACATCCTGCTAAAACGACCGAAGAAAACATAAAAACATATAGAAGACAGCTAGATAGAATTGGCTTTTCATTTGATTGGTCAAGAGAAGTTCGTACTTCTAATCCTGAATATTATAAATGGACGCAATGGATTTTTATCCAATTGTTCAACTCTTGGTACAATAAAGATTCCGACAAGGCAGAAGATATTTCAACGCTTGTTTCAATATTTGAAACAGCTGGAAATAAAAAAGTAAATGCTGTAAGTGATGATGAAATTCAATCATTTACTGCTGCTGCTTGGAAGAAGTTTTCGAAGAAAAAACAAGAAGAAATATTATTACAATATCGATTAACATTTTTGTCAGAAACTGAAGTGAATTGGTGTCCAGCATTGGGAACTGTTCTTGCAAATGATGAAATCGTCAACGGAGTTTCAGAGCGTGGAGGTCATCCTGTAGTTCGTAAGAAAATGATGCAATGGTCTATGCGAATTTCTGCATACGCACAACGTCTTTTAGAAGGATTAAATACGATTGATTGGCCTCAGCCATTGAAAGATTCTCAGACAAACTGGATTGGTCGTTCTCAAGGAGCGATGGTTTCTTTTAAAGTGTTGCCAAATGAAACATCTGAAGAAAAAGAAGGAACACTTTCTTATAAAAAGATTGAAGAGATAAAGGAATTGCGTCAAAATTCTCCAAAAGCAACAAGTGCGCTTTGGGATGTGTTGAGAAAGAAAAAAGGGGCTGTAAAATTCAGACAACAATATATTTTAGGTGATTTCTTGACCGATTTTGTATGCTTCAATAAAAAGACGATTGTTGAGTTTGTAGGAAAAGAAGATGAAATTGCAAGAGCAAATTATTTTGCATCAGAAGGATATACGGTAGTGTATATTACCAATGATGAAGTGTTGGAAAATATAGATACAGTACTTTCTAAAATCAATAACGGAATTCAATTTCCAAAGATAGCAGAACAGCAAAAAGTTGCTAAAAAGAAGACTAAAAAAGGGGTTTCGACTCCGATCAATCACCAAATAGAGGTGTTTACTACACGTCCTGACACCATTTTCGGAGTGTCATTTATGACCTTGGCTCCAGAGCACGAATTGGTATCTCAAATCGTAACAGATAAGCAAAAGAAAGCAGTTAACGAATATATTGAAGCAACTGCAAAGCGTTCTGAACGCGATAGAATGGCGGACGTAAAGACCATTTCAGGAGTATTTACTGGAGCGTATGCAGAGCATCCTTTTACGGGCAAAAAAGTTCAGATTTGGATTGGAGATTATGTGTTGGCAAGTTACGGAACAGGTGCTGTCATGGCGGTTCCTTGTGGTGACCAACGTGATTATGATTTTGCAAAACATTTTGACATTGATATTCCTAATATTTTTGAGAATGCTGATATTTCTGAAGAAGCACATGAAGGAAAAGAAGGAACAGTTATTGCCAATTCTGATTTTTTAAGTGGATTAAAATATAAGAAGGCATTAAAACTTGCTATCTACGAATTGGAAAAACGTGGTATTGGTTATGGTAAAATAAATTACAGATTGCGTGATGCAGTTTTCTCTCGTCAGCGATATTGGGGAGAGCCGTTTCCAGTGTATTATAAAGATGGAATGCCGCAAATGATTGATGTAAAACATTTACCAATCGCATTGCCAGAAGTTGAAAAATATTTACCAACCGAAGGCGGCGACCCGCCGCTGGGAAGAGCAGAAAAGTGGTCATGGAATACAAAAACTAATGAGATTGTTGATAACAGTCTTGTCATTTCGAGTAAGTCATCTCGAGCGGAGTCGAGAGGCGAGAAATCTAAAGACAACGGAATTTATCCACTAGAACTAAACACAATGCCTGGATGGGCGGGAAGTTCTTGGTACTTCAACCGTTATATGGATCCAACGAATTCAGAAGAATTTGCAAGTAAAGAAGCCATGGACTATTGGAAAGATGTGGATTTATATATTGGTGGAAGCGAGCATGCGACAGGACATTTATTATACGCACGTTTTTGGCAGAAATTCTTATTTGATAGAAATATTGTTCCAGTAGATGAGTTTGCGAAGAAACTGATCAACCAAGGAATGATTACTGGAACGAGTGCTTTTGTTTATAGGTTGAATACAACACAATTAAAACAATCTGTTTTTGTGAGTAAATCATTTATCGAAAAAGCAATAAAAGAGAAAAAATCTATCACAGATTATCCAGAATATGAAAAGATAAGACCATCCATAGTTGATTCAAATAAAGATAAAAAAGGTGTCTTTAGTTTTGCAACTGATGGAGAAACTTCTTGGAGTTCTTTCATTCCAATTCATTCTGATGTCTCTTTTGTAAACACATCAGATGAATTAGATATTGAAGCTTTTAAAAATTGGAGGGAAGAATATAAAGACGCTGAATTTATTTCAGAAGAAGATGGAACATTTAAAGTTTCTCGTGAAGTAGAAAAAATGTCTAAATCTAAGTACAATGTTGTCAATCCAGATGCAATCTGTGAGGAATATGGTGCGGATGCTTTGCGATTGTTTGAAATGTTCTTAGGACCTTTGGAGCAATCAAAACCTTGGAAAACTTCAGGTATTTCTGGAGTGTATTCTTTCTTAAAGAAATTATGGAAATTATACCATTCTGGAGATGAAGGAACGTTTGTTGTATCAGAAGATAAAGCAACTGCAGAAGAGTTAAAAACATTACACAAGACCATCAAAAAAGTAGATGAGGATATTGCCAATTTCTCTTTCAATACATCGGTAAGTTCGTTTATGATTGCCGTAAATGAGTTGGGAGCATTGAAATGTGATAAGCGTGCAATATTAGAACCATTGGCAATTTTAATTTCGCCGTATGCACCTCATATTGCAGAAGAGTTATGGAATAAATTGGGTCATACAGCATCTATTTCAACTGCTGAATTTCCAGTATTTGATGGAAAGCATTTGGTAGAAAGTTCGAAGAATTATCCGATTTCATTCAATGGAAAAATGCGTTTTATGTTGGAGTTTCCATTAGATATGAATAAAGAAGAACTTGAAAAAGCAGTACTTGCAAACGAAAAAACAATTGCTCAATTGGACGGCAGAACACCAAAGAAAGTGATTGTTGTTCCTGGAAAAATTGTCAATATTGTAGGGTAACGCAAACATTTTCTGTTCGAGTATTATTGAAAAATAAAGAAATTTATTTTGAAGATAGAAACGTAGTTTTCGAGAACTAAAAAAAGACAAGGTCTCGACTGCGCTCGACCTGACATTTAGAGATAAATTAAATATGAGTTTTAATATCGAAATTATTGGATTGATGGCAGCAGCTTGTACAACAGCAGCATTTGTACCTCAAGTAGTTAAAACATGGAAAACCAAAGATGTAGAAAACCTCTCTTTATCCATGTATCTTGTGATGTTAACAGGAGTACTACTTTGGCTGACTTATGGAATCTATTTGGATAGTATTTCAATTATATTGGCCAATATTGTTACGGCAATTTTGGTATGTATAATCCTCTTTTTTAAGTTTCGATATAAATAATATTCTTGGTATATTTATTGCTGTTATTCCTTAAAATATTGAGTATATTTACTTCATAATACATAGAATGAATAGCAAAAGACTTTCTTTACAAAATCGTGTTTTTTTAGCAATGTTATTGTTGGTATTGGTAGCCTCTATTTTGATCGCTATTGTGATGATATATCAATACAATGAACAAGCAGAAGAATATAATAAAGGAAGACTAGAACGAAAAGAAAGTGCGATACGAAAGCATCTTGGAGTGGAACTTGAGAATACAAGTTTTATTATTTCGCCTAAAAATTTAAAGTATATTTTCAGAACTCAAGACAAGATTTTTAATATTTCTAAGATTCATAATTTGGAATTGGAAATTTATGATCTTCAAGGTAATTTTATTATTTCGTCCAATAAAGATTTCGACCAAGATTCAATACTTGCAATCGATAAAAATATTCTTACACAACTTGCCAATATCCCTGATCATAGGTATGTGGAACCAGAAGAAATTAATGGGAAACTATATCAATCTTCTTACACCTATCTTTTGGATGATATTTATAAACCTTTAGGAATACTCCACTTACCCTATCTTGAAGATAATAGCCAACAAGATAAAGAGTTAAAAGAAGTCTTGGCACGTCTTGGAATAGGGTTTTTATTAATATTTTTAATAGGGTTTGCACTTGCTTATTTTATTTCAAGTTACATCACGCGATCTTTAAAAACGGTAAGTGATAAAATGAGCGAAACACGATTGAATAAACGCAACGAGAAAATTGTACTAAATGATGCTAGTCAAGAGATATATAATCTTGTTGACTCCTATAATAGTATGGTGGACGACTTGGAAGAGAGTGCAGTAAAATTGGCACAAAATGAACGAGAAGAAGCTTGGAGAGAAATGGCAAAGCAAGTGGCACATGAAATTAAAAATCCACTAACACCTATGCGATTGACTGTTCAGAATTTTGAACGGAAATTTGACCCAACGGACCCAAATGTTATCATAAAATTAAAAGAATATAGTAAGACAATTATTCAACAAATAGACGTGATGAGTTCTATTGCTTCTGCTTTTTCTGATTTTGCCAAAATGCCAACTCAAAAAAGAGAAAAAATCAATCTTGTGGAAGTTGTAAAACATGCTACAGAGATTTTCACAGAATCCTATATTTCTTTCCATACAAGTGCGGAAATTATCCAAGCCAATCTTGATAAAATGCAAATAACAAGAGTCATCACCAACCTTTTGAAAAATGCAACACAAGCTGTTGAAGAAGTTAAAACTCCTACTATCGAAGTAAAAGTTGTAGAAGAGAATCTCAATGTTATTATAACAGTTGCAGATAATGGAAAAGGAATGTCAGATGAAGTAAAAGAAAAAATATTTGAGCCAAAATTCACTACTAAATCAAGTGGAATGGGACTTGGATTGCCAATGGTGAAGAATATTATTCAAGCCTATGATGGAACGATTTCATTTACGACACAAGACATGCAAGGAACTGTATTTAAAATAGTATTGCCCAAAGAATAAAACCAAATATTAATGACATTCTGAGTCCATCATTGAACGATAGTCACTGAGTGGTGGTCACTGAGCGCAGTCGAAGTGATCCAAAATAAAACTAAGAACCTAATATAAATCATACCAAATGAATTTCGAAAACATCCTAGTTACTACAAACGAATCTATTGCAACGATTACAATCAATCGCCCCAATCAATTAAACGCATTAAATTTAGCCACAATTTTAGAATTAAATAAGGCATTGACTGATTCAAATACGGATCCTAAAATAAAAGCAATCATACTTACAGGAAGTGGAACTAAGGCCTTTATTGCAGGAGCAGATATTAAAGAATTTGCCAATTTTAATGAAGAACAAGGAGAAAATCTATCCAAAAGCGGACATGAATTGTTATTTGATTTTGTAGAAAATTTAGGCACTCCAGTGATTGCAGCAATCAATGGATTTGCTCTTGGAGGAGGTTTAGAATTGGCAATGAGTGCGCACTTTAGAATTGCAAGTTCCAATGCTAAAATGGGATTGCCAGAAGTATCACTTGGAGTAATTCCAGGTTATGGAGGAACACAACGACTACCACAATTGATAGGCAAAGGAAAAGCAATGGAACTAATTATGACTGCCAATATGTTGACTGCAGAAGAGGCAAAAGAATGGGGACTCGTAAATCATGTTGTAGATCTAGAAGAGTTGTTGCCTTTAGCAGAAAAATTGGCATCAAAAATTGCACGTAACTCAAGTAGTGCAATTGCAAATGCGATATCGGCTGTCAATGCCAATTATGATAAAAAATTAAATGGTTATGAGGTTGAAAAAATCAATTTCGGAAACTGTTTTGGAACTTCAGATTTCGAAGAAGGAACTACTGCTTTTTTAGAAAAGAGAAAACCGAACTTTTCTTAAACATATAAAAAGCGAGTCTATAGAAGACTCGCTTTTATCCAAAATTTATTGTAGTTGTTGTTGATACTAATTACAAATTTATTTTTTGGTTCTTTTCATCACTAGGAATAGTATAAATAAAAATTGTATGGTAAGTAGTACCATAAAAACTATTGTTGTTGTAATAAATACGATTTCATCTTCTTTTACCATAACTTAATATTTTATCACAAAAATATTTTAAATATGGATGTAGTATAACATCAGAATTGGGATATTTATATACTATTTTATTGGTTTTAATACAATTTACATGATAGAATGTTAATATAGAACACAAAAAGGATAATTTCAACTATTTTGCTATTTATAAGTTTGGTATTTTTGTTATTAAATTGAATGGATGAAAAAAGGAAAACCAACATTAGAAAAAATTACTTTAGATTTTGGAAGTTCTATCTTGGCAAGCACACATACTGAATTTTTAAAGCATACGCCTGCATCTTGGCATTTTCATCCAGAAATTGAATTGGTGTATGTTAATAAAGGAAAAGGAAAGACGCATATAGGGAATCATCTATCGTATTTTAATAATAGTCAATTATTGTTAATAGGTTCCAACTTGCCACACAATGGTTTTACTGATAGATTAACGACCAATGGTTCAGAGACATTAATTCAATTTAATCCAGAATTTTTAGGAAATAATTTTTTCAATGTTCCAGAAATGGTTTCTATTAAAAGATTATTGGAAAAAGCAAAAAACGGAATAGTATTTGGCGTAAAGACGAAAAGAAAATTAGGTTCAAAAATTGAAAAAATTTCACAAAAAGGAGGTTTTAAACAGATTTTATTGCTCTTAGAGGTTTTACATACATTATCTAAATCTGATGACTATACAATTTTAAATGCTGATGGATTTGTCTTTGAAATTCAACCTCAGAATAGTAGTAAGATTGATTTAATATTTAAATATATAAATCAAAATTTTGACCAACATATAACTTTGGAAGAAATCTCCAATCTAGTGAGTATGACAGTTCCAGCATTCTGTAGGTTTTTTAAAAAAACAACAGGGAAGACATTTACGAAATTGGTAAACGAATATCGAATAGTGCATGCAACGAAATTGCTATCTGAAAGTCAAAAAAGTATCACAGATATATGTTATGAATGTGGATTTAATAATTTTTCTCATTTCAATAAATTGTTTAAAGAATTTACCGGAAAATCTGCTTCCAAATATAGAAACGAAAAGACCAATCTTGTTCAATAATTAAAAGTTACTGCTATGAAAGATAAAATAGATATAACACTTGAATATTACAATTTTAAAAGTAAAGAAATAGTAGATAACGTCAATAACTCCAAAAATTTAACTGTTGAAGAAATAATCACAAGTGGAGAAGAATTGTCAATCTTGGAACATAAAATAACCTCTTTAGAAGCGGCTAAAGAAAGTTAAAACAACTACAATTTATTGAATTGCAATTATTTAATGACAAGAAAGTCAGTTTGAGAGATTTTTGATAAAAAATTGTTTTGAGAACTATCTGTCAGAACTTTATTTTTTACCGTCCCATTCAGCATAAAATTGGTCCAAAAACTGCTCCATATATTCATGCCTTTCTTGGGCGATTCGCAACCCTGTTTTTGTATTCATTTTATCTTTTAGAAGTAATAATTTTTCATAAAAATGATTGATCGTTGGCGCATCAGAATTTTTATATTCTTCTTTGGTCATATTTAAATTCGGAAGAATGTCAGGATTGTATAAACTACGGTTTTTAAACCCTCCATAATTGAAACATCTTGCAATCCCAATAGCTCCAATTGCATCGAGTCTATCTGCATCTTGAACCACATTTAATTCATGAGAAGAAAAAGGTGTTTTGTTTTTTTCTAATGAAGATTTATATGAAATATAATTAATAATATGTACGACATGTTCAATCACAGTGCTATCCACATTTTGAGAAAAAAGAAACTCTCGTGCAATTTTGGGACCTACAGTTTCATCTCCATTATGAAATTTAGGGTCCGCAATATCATGCAATAAGGCACCCAAAGCCACAATAAAAGTGTTTACATGCTCACTATTGGCAATAAGTTGAGCATTGTTAAGGACTCTTTGAATATGAAACCAATCATGTCCACCCTCAGCATTTTCAAGTTTTTTTTTGACAAATGAAATTGTATTTTCTATAATTTTTTCTTCGGAAATATTCATGAATTGTAATAAAATTAAAATTAGCGTCAGTTCGAGTGTCCGCCTTAGGGACATGTATCGATAACTATTCTATAAAAATATAAAAATCCTCAATTTATTGAGGATTTTTATAAATGTTTTTAATCAGTAATGGTTCTGTTATTTAGAATCTACGTCAGTCGAAATGTTAACAGAATTCATCATATGCTTCTGCCAAGTTTGCTGCAATCATCTGTGCAGAACGCCCTTCAATATGATGACGTTCAAGCATATGAACCAATTGTCCATCTTTAAATAAAGCGATTGCTGGTGAAGAAGGAGGAAATGGGATCATGAATTCGCGAGCTTTCGTTACTGCTTGAGTATCTACACCTGCGAATACTGTAGTTAATTGGCTTGGACTTTTATCATTCAGTAAAGAATGTATTGCGCCTGGACGAGCAGTTCCTGCTGCACAACCACATACTGAATTTACCATAACGAGTGTAGTTCCTTCTTTGGCCAATGCCGCTTCAACTTCTTCAGGATTATGTAATGATGTAAAACCTGCATTTTCAAGTTCTGCTTGCATAGGTTTTACGAGTTCTTCTGGATACATATTGTGTATATTTAATTATTCGGTACAAAGATAAAGAAATTGGATTGATTTTTGATCTTCTTCTGTATCTTTGAATTTCAAAAAAAATTATGGCAAGTTTTACAAAATATTTAGGAGCATCCATAGGATGGTCATTTGGTGGTCCGATAGGTGCTATAATAGGATTTGTACTAGGAAGTGTAGTAGATGGATTGGCTGGAGAAAACATTAGAATAGAAGGTCCATCATCTAGAAGAACTCAATCTTCAAGAACACAATCAGGAGATTTTGAAATGAGTTTACTCGTTCTTGCTGCAGTTGTTATAAAGGCTGATGGAAAAATTGACAAGAGAGAGTTGAGTTATGTACGTAACCATTTTACTAGAATGTATGGTAGCACAAGAGCCAATCATGCTTTTAAATTGTTTAATGGAATTATTAAAAATAAAAATATTTCTACACGACAAGTATGTTTGCAGATTCAACAGAATATGACACATGCTTCAAGATTGCAATTACTTCATTTTTTATTTGGCATAGCGAAATCCGATGAATTCGTAACAGAATCTGAAATTTACATGATTGAAAAGATTGCTGGATATTTAAATATAAGTCATCGAGACTTTGAATCTATTAAAGCAATGTTCTATAGTGGAATTGATAATGCGTATAAAGTATTGGAAATTGAAAAATCTGTAAGCAATGCTCAAGTAAAATCGGCTTATAGAAGGCTCGTAAAAAAACACCATCCTGATAAGTTGCAACACCTTGGTAAAGAGCATTTAAAAGGTGCAGAGGAGAAATTTCGTCAGATTCAGAAAGCTTATGAAAGTATTCAGAAGGAAAGAGGAATGTAAAAAATATATATTTAATTGTGACTTGTCAGAAAAGTATGTGTCATAAGAATAGTTATTGCAACTTTATTATGGTTAGTTGAGTTGAGTATAACCCCAAGAGTGTCTCGAAAGAGACATTCTTTTTTTATTTTAAAAATAATGTGACTATATATATTTTCTTGTGTCTTATTAATTGTAAGATTTGAATGAATTAATTAAAAAAGGGAAAAAAGAAAAGAATTAAGACAGTTGATTAGTGTCCCACAATTTTAACCCCAAAAGAAAAAGCGCCTTAATGGCGCTTTTCTTCATTTAAATAAGAACTTAATTCTACAGGTCCTTCAAGTACAACTTTTTTAACTTGAAATGTTCCATCAGCATTCGTAATAGTATGCCATTTTATTAATGAGATTTTTAATTGTTCAATTTCAATTCCAGTAATTGCTCTTGGATGTACGCAACTTCCATCATTGAAGTAAGGAACTTCATGTGGTTCAGGGAATCTCGGACGATGTGTGTGGCCTGCAATAACCATCTGATTGTTATTATTGAGGATCCATTTTTTTATTCTTCGCTCTACTTTTATGAGTTCTTTATAGTTTTTTGCAGGACTTGTCGGATCTTTTATACCAAATACTTTCTGAAGTGGTTGCCAAAAAAATCGCACTAAAAATCGACTTAATTTCCACAATACATAATTAAAAAAATCTGCTTGATGTCCATGAATTAAAAGTATGTTTTTTTTCATCCCTTCTACATTCAAGATAATACTTTCATGAAAAGTTAATTCTGAAAATAGGCTTTTATTGGTGCCTGAAATAACATCAAAATAACTTCCCAATATTTTTTTTACAATTTTTGGTTTTCTATACACCATATCATGATTTCCATAAATCATATGCAATTTTTTTTCTTCATGGAATTTTTTAAGAAGATCATAAATCGGTTTATGAGCATTGAAAATGGTCGCAAAGTCTCTATTTTCCCATAATTCATCTCCATCACCAAGTTCAAAGTAGGTAAACCCATTGTTATAATAATTAGTTAAAGCATGTAGGTAAACTTGTTTGTTCTGAGAAAAATCATCTGCGTAACTATTGTCACCACGATGACAATCACTAAAAAAAATAAGTTTAGATTTTTTATCTATAGTAATTTGTTTGGCTTTTTTATAAGAATTGGCAAGTATTTGTTGGACCATATATAAGTTTATTTAAAAAATTATTAAACAAAACTATTGCTAATTATTTGCTAATTATTTGTTAGATTTGTTAAAATTTATGTGACTTTTAAATAAGTCATGTGTCTAAAATATAATAAAGTGTACATTTTTTTATGCATACTAAATTAAGAAATTTTTTAAATCTCTTCAATTAGAGATTATTAAAGAATTAAATTAAATATAGTCTTAATTATTAAGACCCTTTAAATATCCCTTTGATTATGACCAAAAGTTACAATTTAAGTTTTCTAATTCCTTTTCTTTTAATCGCTTTTCTTATAAACCCTTCTGAGTCATATGCTCAAGCAACAGTTACCTATGGTTATATTGTTCCAGGAGCTCCAGAAAATAGTACTGGTTTCAATCAAGCGACTATTGTTTTTGATGGAACAGAATCTGTTTTTAGTGATAATTTTAAAGTAGCATCTGGTTACAACCCTACTAGTTGTGATGTATCCGGACCTGTAGGGGGTAGTGCAGCAGCTGTACAGCTAGATATTACGGCGCCCGATTTTGCAAGCCCTGGAGCCTGTTGTACGCCAGTTATGTGTGTGACGGTAGTTGTAGGTGGAAAAGGTACGCGTGGTGCTATAGTTGAAGGTCAGGCTTCTGGACCAGGAAGTTGTGCAACACCAGTAACGGCAGGTGGTAACACTCCTATGGAGTTGTCAACAACCATTACCTCTGGCGGCAGTATAAGAATATTAACATGGAAACAAGGCGGTTTTAGTGGAGCAGATTTTAGGATAATTTTTTCTAATTGTGCACCAATTGATTTTGGTAGTGCACCACCAAATACTAGTTTGGCATGTACTGATGCAGGAACAAATCCAGATTTTTCAGGATGTTTTGATTTACCTTTATATGAAACATTGGGTGGAGATGTTACCATCCCAGCCATTGTTACAAGTGCAGGAACTACGACAATTGCAGAGGCAGATTATTGTTTGGCAAATGTAAGTTATGTAGATACTGGCGCAGCATTTGATTTTTGTCCTGGTGTTCAAACAATTTCAAGAGAATGGACCTTATCTATACCTACAGCTTTAAACGGATTTTATAATCCTGCTAATCCTGATGTATTAACGGTTATTCCAGATGCTGTTTTTAACCAAACCATTACAGAAGTTGTAAGAGGCCCTTTTACAATCCCAGATGCAAATGGAGCGCTTACGGTTGCTTGTGAATCTGCTGCAGATGGTATGGGAATTACTCCGCCAACAGTTGTAGATGAGTGCGGAACTACCCTTACACCTATCCAGAGTATTATTGATAGTCCAGATCCAATAACTTGCGAAGGGACTAGAACCTATAGATATACATATACAGATTGTGCCACTAACACGGATACGTGGGATTATGTATATAAGATAGAATATGAACCATTTACTGATCCTACAGATGTAACTGTTACCGTAGATTGTGTGGCCGACATCGCTGCTCCTACAACTTTTCCTACCGTAGTAGATAATTGTGGTGTAACACTTCTTCCTACGAATGAAACAATTACCAATGTTCAAGTAATGGGTGATTGTGCAATAACAACATATACGTAAACCTATACAGATTGTGAGGGAAACACACAAGATTGGGCATATAATGTATCTGTAGTTCAGCCAGCGTTTACAATTGCTACAGCCAATGGTGCGCTTACAGTAGAATGTGTATCAAGTGCAACCGAAACTTTTACTTTACCAACAGTTCAAGATGCTTGTCTTAATACTTTATCGCCTTCAGCAGCTGTAATTACAAATAATCCAAGTGACCTTACTTGTGGTGGTTCGCGAACTTATACCTATACCTATACTGATTGTGAAGGACAAACAGATACTTGGGATTACGTTTACACGATTTCTGTACCAACTTATACACAACCTGCTGCTGCAGGAACTACTGTTGCTTGTGCTGCTGCTGCAGACGGAAGTGGAATTACAGTTCCTACGGTTACCACTAATTGTGGAACAGATTTAACTGTTTCAGCTCCAGTTGTAAGTGCTGCCCCATCTTGTGGAGGCGCTA
>CAJQNZ010000039.1 GCA_905479835.1 uncultured Flavobacteriaceae bacterium | reverse complement strand
TTTCCAACTTTAGAAATCTTAAAGACTTCTCTGATTTCAACATTACCTGTAATTTCTTCTTTCATTTCAGGAGATAACATTCCTTCCATTGCATCACGTAAATCATTAATGGCATCATAAATAATAGAATATGTTCTGATATCTATTTCTTCATTATCAGCAATAATTCTTGCATTTCCTGAAGGTCTTACATTAAATCCTATAATTATTGCTTCTGATGCAGATGCTAATAATACGTCAGACTCAGTAATTGCACCAACGGCTTTGTGAATAATATTAACTTGAATTTCTTCTGTAGATAATTTCTGGAATGAATCTGTCAATGCTTCAACCGATCCATCAACATCACCTTTTAAGATAATATTTAGTTCTTTAAAGTCTCCTAATGCAATACGTCGACCAATTTCGTCAAGTGTAATATGCTTCTGAGTTCTTACAGATTGCTCGCGTTGAAGTTGTGCTCTTTTAGTCGCGATTTGTTTAGCTTCTCTTTCATCTTCAAATACATGAAACTTATCACCAGCTTGTGGAGCACCATCTAATCCAAGAATTGAGACTGGAGTTGAAGGACCTGCTTCTTTCAATGCATTTCCACGCTCATTAAACATTGCTTTTATTTTTCCGCTATTTTTTCCTGCTAATATAAAATCACCAATTCTTAAGGTTCCTTCTTGAACAAGAATTGTTGACACGTATCCTCTACCTTTATCAAGGTATGCTTCTACAACACTTCCAATAGCTCTCTTATTAGGATTGGCTTTCAAATCAAGCATCTCAGCTTCAAGTAAAACTTTTTCTAATAATTCTGGGACACCCAAACCTGTTTTAGCAGAAATATCGTGTGATTGAATTTTTCCTCCCCAATCTTCAACAAGTAAATTCATTGCTGCCAATTGTTCTTTAATTTTTTCTGGGTTGGCTGCATCCCTATCAATTTTATTAATAGCAAATACGATAGGAACTCCAGCTGCTTGAGCATGACTGATTGCCTCTTTGGTCTGAGGCATAACATCATCATCTGCTGCAACAACAATAATTACAAGATCGGTTACCTTAGCACCACGAGCTCTCATTGCAGTAAAGGCCTCGTGACCTGGAGTATCTAAAAATGCTATTTTCTGACCATTCTCTAACTTTACTCCATAAGCACCTATATGCTGTGTAATTCCTCCAGACTCTCCTGCGATTACATTCGCTTTACGTATATAATCCAATAAAGATGTTTTTCCATGATCTACGTGACCCATAACCGTAATTATAGGAGCTCTCGCCTCAAGGTCTTCTGGATTATCGACTTGTTCTATAATATTTTCTTCGACTACTGCACTTATAAATTCAACTTTAAATTCGAATTCTTCAGCAACAATTGTCAATGTTTCTGCATCCAATCGCTGATTCATTGTCACCATCATTCCCAGTGACATGCATGCCCCAATAACCTGATTCACAGGAACACTCATCATCGTCGCAACTTCACTTACTGTTACAAACTCTGTAAGTTTAAGCATTTTACTATCTGCAGCTGCTATTTCTTCCTCTAGTTCTGACTGTTCTCTATGTGATTCTCTTTTATCTTTACGATATTTTGCTCCTTTAGATTTTTTAGATTTCCCTTGAAGTCTTTCAAGAGTTTCCCGTACTTGCTTTTGAACATCTGCCTCTGAGGGCTCTTCTTTCTTAACAGCAGGACGTCTTCCTTTATTAAAAGAACTATTCCCACCAGTTCTTGAAGAACTAGCTTTGGAAGAAGGCTTTACTATTCTTTTACGTTTGGGTTTATTACTAGAAAAAGGTTTTTTAACCGAATTTGATTTAACCTCTACTTTCTTCTTTTTAGGTTTTTCAAATTGCTTTAAATCGATAGTCCCTGCTAATTTAGGGCCGTCTAATTTTTTATACTTAGTTTCAATAGTCTTAGGTCCTTCAACTTCTTCTTTAGGCAAATCTACTTCTTCTTTCTTAGCGACTGATTTTTCAACTACATCCTTATTTTTTACCTTTTTTTCTATCGGTTTTTGCTCACCAATTGATGCTGATGTTTCTTCAACAGATTTAGAATCGACAACTTCATCAGTAATCTTTTGTTCTTCTACCTTCTCTTCAATTGGTTTTTCTTCAACTTTTTTGGTAGGCTTTGATTCTATATCAATTTTTCCAACAGTTTTTATTTCCAACTTTTCAGCTCGAGCCTTTAAAACTGTGTTTTTCTCTTCCTCTTCTATTCGCTGCTTTTCAAGTTCAGCTTCTCGAGCCAATCGTATAGCCTCTTTCTCTTTCCTCTTTTCTTCACCTACTTCTTTTGATTCAGCTTTTTTACTTTTATCCGTCTGAAAACCATCAAGTAAAACTTGATATTCTTCATTTGAAATTTTAGTTGTAGGTCTTGCATCAACATCATGCCCTTTAGAAGATAAGTGCTCTATCGCTCTATCTAAAGAAATATTAAGTTCACGTAAAACTTTATTCAACCTCATAGTTTTATTCTCAGCCATACTTTATTGTTACTCTTTTTATTGTGTGAAAATTAACGATTAACTTTCAAATTCTGATCTTAAAATATTTTGAACTTCTATAATTGTTTCTTCTTCTAAATCTGTTCTCTTGACAAGTTCTGAGATGTCTTGGTCTAATACACTTTTAGCAGTATCCAAACCAACACTTTGAAACTCTTTAATTATCCATGCTTCAATTTCGTCAGAAAATTCTGTTAACTCAACATCTTCATCTTCTACTCCTTCACGTTGTACGTCTAAATCATAACCTGTTAATGTACTTGCCAATCTTATATTAACTCCATTTCTTCCTATCGCTTTAGAAACTTCCTCTGGCTTAAGATACACATCTACTCTTCCTTTCTTTCCATCTTCACGACCTTCTTCTAAATGAATTTCCATTGAAGTCACTTTTGCAGGACTTAATGCTCTTGCTATGAATAGCTGATCATTCTTCGTATAATTGATTACATCAATATTTTCATTCCCTAATTCTCGAACTATTCCATGAATTCTGGATCCTTTCATTCCTACACAAGCACCTACTGGATCAATTCTATCATCATAAGAATCTACAGCAACTTTGGCCTTTTCTCCAGGGATTCTTGCAACACCTTCTATTGTAATTAATCCATCGAAAACTTCTGGAATTTCTTGTTCAAATAATTTTTCTAAAAATTTAGGTACTGTTCTAGATAAAATAATAACTGGCTTATTTCCTTTTAATTCTACAGTCTTAATAATCCCTCTTACTGATTCTCCTTTACGAAAATAATCCGAACGAATTTGCTCACTTTTTGGTAAAAGGATTTCATTTCCATCATCATCCAATAAAATAATTGCATTATGCTTGATATGATGAACCTCAGCACTGTAAATATCTCCTTCTAATTCTTTAAAGTGCTTAAAAATATTGGTACTATCATGCTCATGAATTTTAGAAATTAAATTTTGGCGTAATGCCAATATAGCTCTACGTCCCAAATGCATTAACTTAACTTCTTCAGATACATCTTCTCCAATTTCAAAATCAGGTTCTATCTTACGAGCTTCAGTCAATTCAATCTCTTCATTATCATCTTCAGACATACCATCTGCAACAACAATCCTATTTCTCCATATTTCTAAATCTCCTTTATCAGGATTAATAATAATATCAAAATTGTCATCAGATCCATACTTTCTTTTTAAGGCTGCTCTAAAAACTTCTTCTAATAGAGCCATTAAAGTAACTCTATCAATACTTTTATCATCTTTAAACTCTGAAAACGAGTCAATTAATGCTATATTTTCCATTTTATTCTCTAATTAAAAATAATCTTCACTTTTGCTTCTTGTATATTTTTATACTCTATGATTGCTGTTTTTACAACAGTAACTTTCCCTTTTCCTACTGGTTTAGGCTCCCTGACCTTCCACTCTAGAAACACTTGATTTTCATTTACATCTGTTAAAACACCTTCATAATTTTCATTGGTAGTAGTTTTAATCTGAAGTGTCTTTCCTATATTCTTTTTATATTGTCTTTTAACTTTTAATGGATTCGCTATATCTGGTGAAGTTACTTCAAGTCCATAATCTTCTTCTTCTCGATCTAGATTATCATTAATATAACGACTTATTCGCATACACTCTTTAAGAGTGACACCATTATCACCATCAACTTCAATCAATATTTTATTTTCTGCCAAAAATGATAATTCAATTAAAAATAAAGTTTCATTTTCTTTCAGTGCATCACTCAATAATTCCTTTACTATTTCTTGTCTCATTTTTAAGTATAAAAAGAGGGGACTTTAAGTCCCCTACATCTTCAATTATTACTAATATTGGATGCAAATATACAATTAATTTTTCAACCATAAAAATGATTTTCAACTCTACTTATTATTTCGTATATTTACTGTACACCACTAACTAGTCAAATTATGAAAAAGATACTTGTACCTATTGATTTTTCTGAACAGGCAGAATTTGCAGCAAAGGTTGCCGCAAAAATTGCTAAAAAAACAAATAGTGAAATACATCTACTGCACATGCTAGAAATGCCTGTTGATGTTGTGGATCAAGCAAACCAAGCAAACAATTCTCCTACAGCACTATTGTTTTTAAAAAGAGCTCAGGAAAAATTTGAAAAATTGACAAAACGCTTTTTTTTAAAAGATATAAAAGTAACAAGGTCTGTTTTTTTTCATAATACTTTTGACGGTATAATTGAAGGAAGTAAAAAGCAAAATATAGATTTAATAGTTATGGGATCACAAGGCTCTTCTGGTTTTGAAGAAATGTTTGTTGGATCGAATACTGAAAAAGTTGTTCGTCATTCCGATGTTCCGGTTTTGGTAATTAAAAATGAAATTGAAGATTTTGAATTAAATAATTTAGTTTTTGCATCCAATTTTGAAATAGAAAATAAAAAAACATTTGAAAAAATTATTGAATTCGCCAATTACTTCGACGCTAAAATCCATCTTTTAAAAGTTAATACTCCTCAAAACTTTGAACCTACAATAAATACTCATTTAAAAATAAAGGAATTCCTTGAAGGATACGATCTTGAAAACTATTCTGTAAATATCCATAATGATGTAACTGTAGAAATGGGTATATTGAATTTTGGCAAGTTTATAGAAGCAGATGTAATTGCATTAAACACACACGGAAGGAGAGGATTAATGCATTTTTTTAACGGAAGTATTTCTAAAGGAATTACCAATCATGCAGTAAGACCTGTTATTACATTTAAACTGACATAACTTTTTGTTAAATAAAAAAACTCTCAAAATCAAATGATTAAGAGAGTTTCTTGTTGTCCCACTAGGACTCGAACCTAGAATGACGATACCAAAAACCGGAGTGTTACCATTACACCATGGGACAATTTCGGGTGCAAATTTACTGCATTCTTTTAAATTCGCAAATATTTTTTTGACTTTTTGTTACCGTATTCTTTTTTAACAAGACTTTAATACTTAATCAATCTACAATTCGTTTTGCTTTAAGAGAAATACAAGGATTTTTAGTAAATTCGCCTCGACAAAAAACATTCTATGAGTTCATTGGATTATAAAAAGATAAATACCATTCTCGGATGGACTGTATTTACCATTGCGTTAATTACGTATACACTTACTTTAGAACCTACTGTAAGTTATTGGGATTGTGGAGAGTACATCTCTACTGCTGTCAAGCTTGAAGTAGGTCACCCTCCAGGAGCACCTTTATTTCAAATGCTTGGAGCCTTCTTTGCAATGTTCACCTCTGATGTGACAAATATAGCCTATATGGTTAACTTCATGTCTGCGCTGGCTAGTGCTTTTACAATTCTATTTTTATTTTGGACAATTACTGCATTAGCAAGAAAAATATTTAAAAAATACGATACTATCTCTGACAGTAAAACTTATGCAATCCTAGGAAGTGGACTTGTAGGATCATTGGCTTATACGTTTTCAGATAGTTTTTGGTTCAGTGCTGTTGAAGGTGAAGTGTACGCAATGTCATCATTCTTGATGGCTTTATTGTTTTGGCTTGGGATACGATGGGAAGCAGACATGCATAAACCTAGAGGAAACAAATGGCTTTTATTAATCAGTTTTATTGTTGGTCTTTCATTTGGAGTTCATATCCTATCATTATTAGTAATTCCTTCTATTGTTTTTCTTTATTTTTTCAAAAACTACAAACATTTAACAACTAAAAATTTTATTATTGCTAATATCGTTTCGGTATTCGTTTTGCTATTTGTCTTTAAATTTTTATTTCCATTTACACTGCGTTATTTCAGCGCATTAGAATTATTTTTTGTAAACCAAATTGGATTGCCATTCAATTCAGGAAGTATCATCGCTGGAGTTTTATTAATTGCTGCCTTTTATTTTGGTCTTAACTATACAAGAAAGAAAAATCTTGTCAAGTCAAATACATTTATTTTATCAATATTGTTTGTAATGATTGGGTTTTCTTCATGGTTGATGCTTCCTATTAGAGCAAATGCTAATACAACTATTAATGAGAATAATCCTTCTAGTGCTCGAGAATTATTAGCCTATTACAATCGTGAACAATATGGAGATGCAAGTGTTTTTTATGATAAATACTATTCGTTTGTCCATAAACTAGAACAAGATAAAAAGAAGCCATGGATTGATGATAAACCAAAATATGAAAAGGACGAAAAGTCTAAAAAATATATTATAGTAAACGATTACAAAGGAACTGTTCCTAATTATAGCAATCGCCATAAAGGTATTATTCCGAGAATGGTGGATCCTGGTTCTGAAAAAAATTATAAATCCATTGCAGGAATCCCTCAGAGCAGTAAACGTCGACCTACACTGATTGAGAATTTTCGATTTATGATTGATTATCAGTTTGGGTATATGTATGGAAGGTATTTTATGTGGAATTTTGTCGGTAGACAGAATGATATCCAAGGAAAATTAACCATTCATGATGGAAATTGGTTAAGCGGAATCAATTTTATTGACGAAATGAGATTGGGTCCTCAAACAGACTTACCTGATGATATATCGAGTAATAAAGGAAGAAGCACCTACTTTTTCTTTCCATTTATTCTAGGGTTTATAGGACTTATATATCAATTAAAGAATGATAAAAAGAGTTTTTATACACTTCTATTGTTTTTTGCATTTACTGGATTGGCAATTATTTTCTATACCAATCCAAAACCATTTGAACCAAGAGAAAGAGATTATGCAGTTGTTGGGTCCTTCTATATTTTTGCGATTTGGATAGGTTTTGGAGTGATGTCTCTTTATGAGACCTTTAAAGTAATCGCTCCTAAAAAAATTGTTGCGCTTTCTGTCACAATCTTGTCTCTACTTGCTGTACCAGTATTAATGGCTAGTCAGAATTGGAATAATCATGATAGATCGAATCGCTATACGTCTCATTTAAATGCAAAAGCATATTTAGATTCTACACAAGAAAATGCGATTATGTTTACGATAGGCGATAATGATACATTTCCTCTTTGGTACATGCAAGAAGTAGAAGATTATAGAACAGATCTTAAACTAGTCAATACTAGTCTATTTGCAACGGACTGGTATATCGATCAAATGAAACGCAAGAGCTACAAAGCAGACCCTATTCCTTCTCAATTGACTCATGATGATTATAAATGGGGAACTCTTGATGATGCATATTTAGTTGAAGTCCCTCAGTTTAAAGACAGTATTATTACGATTGATTATTTAATGAGGTGGTTACAGAGTGATAATGAGATTACTTATGTAGAATCTATAAATGATAAGTTAATTAAAACGTATCCTACCAATCGTATTAGAATTCCTGTTGATAAGGAATCTGTTTTAAGAAACAAGATTGTAAAAGAAAAAGATGCTGAATTAATCCTTCCCTATATTGATATTGAAATTGATCCTGTAAGATTGACTAAAAATCAAATTTTAATGCTTGATATTATTGCCAATAATAATTGGGAACGTCCTATTTATTTTACTGGAGGAGCGAGTGCTGATGAAGAATATATATGGATGAAAGATTACCTCCAAGCAGATGGAATTGCGTTTAAATTGGTGCCAATTAAAACAGCAATTGAAGGAGCAAGTCTATTTGACATGGGAAGATTAGATACTGATGTCAATTATGCTTTTTTCAAAAATATAGACTGGAAAACAATCACAGATGATGGGATTTATATTGATACAGAAACTAGAAAAAACGCGGTTACTTTTCGAAATAATATGATGCGATTGTCTGAGGCGTTGATCAATGAAGGCAAACTAGAAAAAGCAGAAGAAATTATTGATCTATCTCTTGAAAAAATGCCAATCAATAAGTTTATGCATTACGGTATGCTATTAGGATATCCTGAAGCATATTATGAATTGAAAAATATTGATAAGGCTAGAAATACGACTAACGAACTTGCCGAAATTTTCGAACAAAAACTAAATTATTATAGCCAATTTGATAGTAAATATTTAGAATCAATATTTGATGAAGTTGAAAATAATATCTTGATGTATGATCAGCTAGTAACTACAGCTATTCAATACGATACTACTGATTATTCAGATTCACTCTTGAGAAATTTTCTAGAAAAAGTATCTTTATATAATTTTTCGCCTGATCAATTTTTACTCGGATATGCTGACTCCTATTATAGAAATGAAAATCCTGAAAAAGCAAGAGAGATTATTCAAGAATTGACAACAAAATTTGAAGAAAATTTAGGACGGTATAGCACATTACAAGGCAATGAATTGAAAGTTGTATTTGATGACATTGAAAATAATTTATTAATGTATGATCGACTTGTAAAGACTACGATGCGATTTGATACTGAGGAAGCGTCTAATGATATCAAGTTAAAATACATTAATCAGTTAAGACTTTTCAGCCATTTACTAGAAGAATAAAATGTTCTATTTAAGCAAAACACCAACTATAATTCAACGACTGTTCAAGAATTATAGTTGGCGTTTTCCTAGTACACACAACAAAATTCTATACCTCACTTTTGACGACGGTCCTACTCCAGAAATAACTGAATGGACGCTTCAAGAATTGAACAAATTCAATGCCAAAGCAACTTTTTTTTGCATTGGAAAAAACATAGAAAACCATCCAAAAATATTTCATAAGATACTTGAAAATGGACATTCGATTGGAAATCACACGCACAATCATTTAAATGGATGGAAAACTGACAATGTCAATTATTTAAAAAATACTTTAAAATGTGAAAAAAGTATTCAGTCAGTTGTTAAAAGTTTTCAATTAAAAAAGGAAGAGGAAAAAGGCTACAACTCAAAAATAAAAACTTACAAGTCACAACTCCTTTTCCGACCTCCTTATGGAAAAATTAAGCCAAGCCAAGCCAAGAAATTGAGAAAAAAAGGAATGAAAATTATACTATGGGATGTTTTAAGTGGTGATTTTGACGCTGAACTATCAAAAGAAAAGTCATTAAAAAATTGTATAAAGTATTCTGAAAACGGGAGTGTAATTGTATTTCATGATAGTGTAAAAGCAGCAGAAAAATTAAAACATGTGTTGCCAAAATTCTTAAAACATTTCAAAGAAAAAGGATTTGAATTTGAAAAGATACGCTAAACGTATTGTTCAACAAGACTTATTAATGTATTCGCATCTTGCTCTCCAGTCTGCCTCCATTTCATTTCACCCTCTTTATAAATCATGAAAGTAGGGTTCTTTTTGATTCTTAAAGCGCCTGCCAAAGTTTCGTTTTTTTCAACATCAATTTTAATCACTTTTGCCTTGTCTCCAAGAGCTGCTGCTACATCACGTAATACAGAATGCAAATCATTTGTTGACTCCTGCCAATCTGCATAAAAATCAATTAAAACTGGTATATTAGAACTTATTAATTCCCCAAATTTTGCCATAATAATTTTTTGAGTTTAATTTAAAAAACAAGTAATCTATTGCAATTACCTGTATCTCAACAATCTCTTAAATAACAAATATACACATTTTAATCAAAATTTCTAAATCAGAAGGTTAAGCCTATGTTAAAAGTTAAACTCAGGTTTTAAGTAAACACTAATTCACCTTTTGCTTCTTGTTCTTTAAACTTCTTGACCAAATCTAATGCATCAGGAATAACATCACTACATAAAATGATCAATGATCCCTTAACAGCATTTTTAACTGCATATGTAATCGCTTCTTTTTCTGAAGGAATAATGGTTGTTTTCTTATTAGGATTTTTGGCTTTTATCCCATCATTTAACATTTTTATTAATTCTTCTTCGGTCTTGCCTCTCAAACGCTTGTCTTGTCTAATAATAATCTCGTCAAACATTTCTGCTGCAATACCTCCCATTTCATTATTATCTTCAACACGTCTATCGCCAATTCCTGCTATAATTCCAACTTTAACAGTAGCGTCAAGTTCATCAGTAAATGCTTGTAATGCTCTCATTCCAGCAGGGTTATGTGCATAATCCAATAGAATACTGAAATTTTCAAATTCAAATAAATTCAACCGTCCAGGAGTCTGAGAAGCTGATGGAATAAAAGTCTCCAAACCTGCTTTCATATCTTCAATACTTATTCCTTGCACGTGAGCTGCCAACACAGCAGCCAATACATTTTGAATCATAAACTTGGCCTTTCCTCCATATGTTAATGGAATGTTCTCTGCTTTCATCAGTCGCATTTTCCATTCACCTCGACATATTGTCACAAATCCATTTTCATAAACTGCAGTAATTCCATTTAAACGCTGCAATGCTTTTACTCTTGGATTATTTTCATCCATTGAAAACAGTGCGACATTACAGTCTACATTTCTTCTCATATCATAAACTAAATCATCATCAGCATTTAAAATTGCATAACCATCAGGAAGAACTGTTTCTGGAACTACAGCTTTTACTTTGGCCAATTGCTCTATTGTGTGAATTCCTTTTAAGCCAAGATGATCTGCAGCAACATTCGTAACAACAGCAACATCACACTTTTTAAAACCAAGTCCTGCTCTTAACAAACCTCCTCTAGCACATTCCAAAACTGCAAAATTTACTGTTGGATCTTTCAATACAAATTCTGCACTTGCAGGGCCAGTACAATCTCCAGTCATCAGTAATCTGTTCTGAATATAAACACCGTCACTAGTAGTGTAACCTACTCTATATCCTTTCATTTTTGCTATATGAGCAATTAATCTTGTCGTTGTAGTTTTTCCATTAGTTCCTGATGTTGCAATAATTGGAATACGGCCAGTTTCTCCTTTAGTTGGAAATAATTTATCAATAACAGGAGCGGCTACATTTCTAGGCAATCCACTAGTTGGAGCAAGGTGCATTCTAAATCCAGGTCCAGCATTTACTTCTAGTACTGCTCCTCCAGTTTCAGATAAAGGTTTAGAAATATCTGTAGTCATGATGTCAATTCCGCAGATATCTAAATCAATAATTTTAGAAATTCGTTCCGCCATAGCAATATTAGCCGGATGAATAATATCTGTAATATCTTCTGCAGTTCCTCCAGTGCTTAAATTTGCCGTGTCTTTTAAAATAAGTCTTTCTCCATTTTTAATTACAGATTCTAATGTATAACCAGCATCTTTAATTATTGTCTGTGTCAACTCATTGGTAGTAATTTTAGTCAATACTTTTTCATGACCAAACCCTCTACGAGGATCACTATTAACTTTGTCAATTAATTCTTGAACTGTAGATTTTCCATCACCTATAACATGTGCAGGAGTACGTATCGCGCCAGCAACCAATTGATTATTAATAACCAATAATCTATAGTCTTCTCCTGTAATAAACTTTTCTACAATAATAGCCCCACTTCGCGAACTATCTTTTGCATGTCTAAATGCGACTAATGCATCATCAAGATTTTGAATATTTACTGTAATTCCTCTCCCGTGATTTCCATCTATTGGTTTAATAACCAATGGAAATCCTACATAGTCACACGCTTCTTCTAAACTTCTTTCTCTACGAATAATATCTCCTCTTGGAACTTCAACTTCTGCTTGTTCTAATAAATATTTGGTATCTTCTTTATCACATGCCAATTCAACTCCAATACTACTTGTTTCACTAGTAACAGTTGCCTGAATTCTCTTTTGATTTGCTCCATAACCTAACTGACATAATGAATATTTATTCAATCGAATCCAAGGAATTCCACGAGCTTCTGCTTCAGCAATTATAGAACCAGTACTTGGACCTAATCTGTCTGATTCACGTAATTCACGCATTTCTTGAATATCTTCGCTCATATCGTATTCTTCTCCTGAAATTAATGCTTCGCATATACGAACAGCAGCTTTTGCTGCATATCGACCTACTGATTCTTCCATATATGAGAATACTACATTATAAACTCCTACTTCCCCATAACCTCTTGTCCTTCCAAAACCAGTATCCATTCCAGCTAGTGTCTGAATTTCAAGTGCAATATGTTCAATAATATGTCCCATCCAAGTTCCATCATCAACTCTCATAAAAAAACCTCCTTCACAACCTTCAGAACATCGATGAGAATACATAGATGGAAACATTGCTTTTAATCGTTCTGGAAAGCCCTCGATTTTATTTGACGGTAATTCTTCCATTTCTTGAAGATCTAGAACCATTACAATTAATTTATGTCTTCGTATAGACCAGTAATTTGGTCCTCGCATTGCATTTATATTTCTTATTTTCATATGTTTAAGTTTATTGTTTTTTAACGGTCACATGCTGTTCGCAATTAATCATTTCCTGATAATGAGGGGAATTTTAACATGCTCGTTTCATATGGATATTTATTTTGTCTTGAGTTATTGAGAAAAGATTATAAATATATACATTTTTCTGAATAAAAATTAGTTTATTTTTGCTCAATATTTTTTTAATAAAACAACAGTAAATGCAATCAATTAAAGGAACATTAATACCTATAGGTGGAAATGAAGATAAAGGGATAGAGGAAAATGAACAATACACATTGGAGTTTATTGATGAAGGAATTTTATTTCATGTAGTAAAAGAAGCAGGAGGAATAGATGCAAAAATTGTTGTAATCCCAACTGCATCAAGTATTCCTGTAGAAGTAGGTGAAAATTATATGGATGCCTTTACAAAATTAGGTTGTACTAATATTCATATTTTAGATATTAGAAGTAAAGAAGATTCTGAAAAAGAAACTTCAATTGAATTGATTAAAACTGCTGATTGTGTTATGTTTTCTGGAGGTGATCAATCAAAAATTACGGATAAAATTGGAAATACAATAATTCATACAATTTTAGCAGAACGCTATAAGAGCGAAGAAGGATTTGTTATTGCAGGAACTAGTGCTGGCGCTATGGCTATGGCCAATGAAATGATTGCTGGAGGAAGTGCAACCGAAGCATTTATTAAAGGTGCTGTATCTATGTATAAAGGTCTAGGGTTAATTCCTGAATTAATTGTTGATACACATTTTATTAAAAGAGGTCGATTCGGAAGACAAAGTGAAGCAATTGCAAAATTTCCTGATTTACTCGGTATAGGTCTTGCAGAAGATACTGGAATGATTATTAAAAACGGTAATGATTGTACCATTATAGGTTCTGGAATGGTAATTTTATTTGATGGTAGAAGCCTAACTCATAATAATGAAAAAGTATTAAAAGAAGGTACGCCTATGACAATGGCAAACCTAACTGTACATGTACTTTCTAATGGAGATATATTTGACCTTAAAACTAGAAAAGTTTCCGTCTTACCGATTGAGGCTCCTTTTATCTAGTTCTCGATATAAAATTTCAGAAAATCAATTTCACTCGAACTGACAAGAGATTGTGACTCCTATTTGTAAATAGAAACTTCTTCTTTTCCTGTTGAAGATTTACTTGCGCGATACATTCCTTCGGTATTAAAAGGCATGGCTATATTTCCTTTAGCATCAACAGCAATTAAACCTCCATCACCTTTTATTTGAAGAATACGCTTATTGATAACTTCTGCGGAAGCATCTTTTATGCTCATGTTTTTATGTTCCATCAAACAAGAAACATCATAGGCTAAAACTCCTCTGATAAAATATTCACCAGAACCTGTACAACTTACTGCACATGTTTTATTGTTGGCATAATTTCCTGCACCTATCATTGGACTATCTCCAACTCTACCGTATTTTTTATTAGTCATTCCTCCCGTAGAAGTTGCTGCTGCAATATTGCCATCTTGATCACAGGCAACGGCTCCAACAGTTCCAAACTTAGAATCTTTTTTTACTGAATGATCTAACTGAAAAGCATCCGTATCTTTTATTTCTATCCATTGCTGATGACGAAGTTCGTCATAAAAATATGCTTCATCTTCCAACTTATAGTTCATCTTTTTGGCAAATTGCATTGCTCCATCTCCTGCTAAAAAAACGTGTTCGCTGTTTTCCATAACATCCTTTGCCAACGAAATAGGGTTTTTAATTCCTTTAATTAATGAAACTGCTCCTGCATTTAGATTTTTACCTTCCATTATCGATGCATCCATTTCGTGTGTTTCATCAGCAGTAAAAACAGCCCCTTTTCCTGCATTAAATAATGGTGAATCTTCAAGAATTACAACTGCTGCTTCAACTGCTTCAACTGAAGAACCTCCATTTTCTAGAATTGAATATCCAGCATCTAATGCACCTTTTAAAGCTCCTTTATATGCTTGTTCTTTTTCTGGAGTCATCATCCCTTTTACCAATGTCCCTGCTCCTCCGTGTATTGCTATTGAAAATGTGTTCATGCTTTTTATTTTCTTCAAAAGTACATTCTTTTCTAGATAATTTTGTTTTCTTTTTGAAAGATATTGTAATTTGCGTTGTCTGTTCGAGCGCAGTCAAGAACTTCATATAAAAGGTTTGTTTTTTAAACACCTCTCGACTGCGCTCGAGGAGACATTCTAACACAATTTTTAAAAAATGTCAGATAAAAATCGTCTTTTTCTTGTTGATGCCTATGCATTGATTTTCCGTGGATATTATGCCTTTATTAAAAACCCAAGAATAAACTCTAAAGGTCTAGATACTTCAGCAATTATGGGATTTATGAATTCCTTATTAGATGTTATAAAACGAGAACGACCAGATCATCTTGCGGTATGTTTTGATAAGGGAGGTTCTGTTGCTAGAAATAAGGCTTTTCCTGCATACAAGGCAAATCGTGATGCAACTCCTGAAGCCATAAAAATTGCAGTTCCGTATATCTATAGAATTTTAGAAGCGATGCAGATTCCGATTATGGTGAAAAAAGGATATGAAGCAGATGATGTGATAGGAACACTTGCCAAAAAAGCGGAAAAACAAGGATATCAAACTTTTATGGTAACTCCAGATAAAGATTTCGCACAACTCGTAAGTGAAAATATTTTTATGTACAGACCTATGTTTGGCGGAGGATATGAAACTTGGGGAATACCTGAAGTTCAAAAGAAATTTGCAGTAGAGCGACCAGAACAAGTAATTGATTTTCTTGGAATGATGGGAGATTCAGCAGATAATATCCCTGGACTTCCAGGAGTAGGTGAAAAAACTGCCAAAAAATTTCTTGCTGCCTATGGATCTATGGAAGGCTTACTTGCCAATACACATGAGTTGAAAGGGAAGATGAAAGAAAAAGTAGAAGCGTCTAAAGAACTGGGATTACTTTCTAAAGAACTAGCAACGATCATGCTAGACGTACCAGTAGAATTTAATTTTGCTGATTTTGAAATGTCAGAACCTGATGTTCCTGCTGTAACTTCTATTTTTACAGAATTAGAATTTCGTAGATTAATTGATAATTTTAGTAAAACATTTGCTCCAAAAATAGAAAGCATTGTCAAGCCAGAATCAAATGTTGATCGAACTAAAGATGCAAAAAAAGCATCTCCAGAAACTTCACAATTAGATTTATTCGCAACTCCAGTTGCTACAGACCAATCAGAAATTATATCAGGCTTTCAAGAAGCGAAAAACGTCAATCATTTTTACCAATCTGTAACGAATGAGGTCTCTAGAAAGATGCTTTTAAAGAAATTATTAGCCCAAAAAACAGTTTGTTTTGACACTGAAACAACAAGTTTAAACACCTTTGATGCAGAACTTGTAGGAATTGCGTTTTCTTATGAAAAAGGGAAAGGGTATTATCTTTCATTTCCAAATGATAGAGAAAAAACACAGGAAATTATAGAAGAGTTTCGTCCCTTCTTTGAAAGCGAAAGCATTACTAAAATTGGTCAAAATATAAAATACGATATCAAGGTTTTATGCAATTACAACATTATTGTAATAGGCCCTATTTTTGACACAATGCTTGCACATTATTTGATCAATCCAGATATGCGTCACAATATGAATGTATTGGCAGAAACGTACCTTAATTACCAGCCGATTTCTATAGAAACATTGATTGGAAAAAAAGGGAAAAATCAAAAATCAATGCGAGATATTGATGTGATGGAGCAGACTGAATATGCAGTTGAGGATTCAGATATCACTTTTCAATTAAAGGGAGTATTTGAAAAAGAATTAGAAAAAAACAATCTCACAAAATTATTTGACAAAATAGAAATCCCTTTGTTAAATGTATTGGCAGAGATGGAACTTGAAGGTATAAAAGTAGACGCTGGTTTCTTAAAAAGTCTTTCTGATGACTTGACCAAAGATATTATCAATCTTGAAAGTAAAATATATCGAGAAGCAAATGTGGAATTCAATTTGGCATCGCCAAAACAGTTAGGCGAAGTATTGTTTGACCATTTAAAATTGGTTGATAAGCCTAAAAAAACAAAAACGGGACAGTATAAAACTGGAGAAGAAATTTTGTCAACTCTTGCTCCTGATCACGAAATTATTGCCAATATCCTTGAATGGAGAGGTTTGGTAAAATTGAAAAACACCTATGTAGATGCTTTACCTAACGAAATCAATCCGAAAACTGGAAGAATTCATACAACATACAGTCAAGCTGTTGCAGCAACAGGTAGGTTGAGTTCCAACAATCCGAATTTACAGAATATTCCTATTCGTACAGAAAGAGGTCGACAAGTCCGAAAAGCATTTATACCTCGAGATGAAAATCATATTTTACTTGCGGCTGATTATTCGCAAATAGAATTGCGCTTGATTGCAGAATTAAGTGGAGATGAAGCAATGAAAATATCATTCTTAAATGGAGAAGACATTCATAAATCTACTGCTTCAAAAGTTTTCAATGTTCCTCTTGACGAAGTAACTCGTGAGCAACGTAGTCATGCAAAAACTGTTAATTTTGGAATAATTTATGGCGTGTCTGCATTTGGGTTGAGTAATCAGACCAATCTCAGTAGAACAGAATCCAAAGAATTGATCGAAACATATTACAAAACTTATCCTACTTTAAGCAATTATATTACGGATCAAATTGATTATGCACGAGAACATGGTTATGTAGAAACGCTTCTAGGACGTCGCCGTTATCTAAAAAATATCACTTCTCAGAATTCGATTGTACGTTCGGCTGATGAACGGAACGCTGTAAATGCTCCTATTCAAGGAAGTGCAGCTGATATTATTAAAATCGCGATGATCAATATTCAAAAACTTTTTAAGAAAGAAAACTACAAATCAAAAATGCTTTTACAAGTGCATGATGAATTGGTGTTTGACATTCATAAAGACGAACTAGAAATCCTCAAACCTATCATCAAATACGAGATGGAAAATGCGTATAAATTATCGATCCCATTGGATGTTGAAATGGATATTGGAGAAAATTGGCTGGAAGCACATTAGGTTGGTTGTTGGTGAAATAATTGATTTTTTTATTCCTTTTTTACCAAAATTCAAGGAGCATTCTTCTTGAAAAACTTCAAAGATTTTAAATACGTAATTCATTTGTTTATTAGCAAAGAATAAAATCTATAAATCTTCTACAATTTATACTGAGACTGTGTTTGTTATCTTAATAATTGTTTGTACATTTGCACTCCCATTTTAGAGGGGACAAAACAAATTATTAATTAGACAAAAACTAATAGTGTATGAACACATTAAGTTACAAAACAGTATCGGCAAATAAAGCTACCGCAAATAAAGAGTGGTTAGTTGTTGATGCGGACGGACAGACATTGGGTCGTTTTGCTTCTAAAGTAGCAATGCTTATAAGAGGTAAATACAAGCCAAACTACACGCCACACGTAGATTGTGGAGATAACGTAGTAGTAATCAACGCAGAAAAAATTCAATTATCTGGAAAAAAATGGACTGATAAATCTTATATCCGTCACACAGGTTATCCAGGAGGTCAGAGATCACTTACTGCAACAGAAATGTTTCAAAAAGACCCAACGCGTCTTGTTGAAAAAGCAGTAAAAGGGATGTTACCTAAAAATAAACTAGGTAGCGCATTGTACAGAAATTTATATGTTTACGCTGGAGCAGAGCACAATCAAGATGCGCAACAGCCTAAAGCAATTAACCTTAATGATCTAAGATAAAATGGAAATTATACATAAAATAGGAAGAAGAAAAACGGCAGTAGCACGTGTTTATCTTTCAGAAGGGAAAGGAAATATTGTTGTAAAAAACAAAAACTATAAAGAGTTAAAAGATTACTTCACAACTGCAACATTACAGTACAAAGTAAATCAACCTTTAATGTTAACTGATAACGAAGCATCTTACGATATTAAAGTAAGTGTTTTTGGAGGAGGAATTACAGGACAAGCAGAAGCAATTCGCTTAGCAATTTCTAGAGCATTATGTGAAATCAATCCAGAACACCGTAGCATATTAAAACCAGAAGGATTACTTACAAGAGATCCAAGAATGGTTGAACGTAAGAAGTTTGGACAGAAGAAAGCTCGTAAGAAATTCCAATTCTCTAAACGTTAATAGTATAAAAATTAAATTAATAAAGTTGTTGTTAAAGTTAAGCATCTAAATAATTAAGACTGAGAAATCACTACTTAATTATTGCCTATCACAACAGAAAGTAAACTAAAATAAAAATGGCAAACATCGAAATTAAAGATTTATTAGACGCAGGTGTACACTTCGGTCACTTGACAAGAAAATGGGATCCAAATATGGCTCCGTACATTTATACAGAACGCAATGGAGTTCATATTATTGACCTTTATAAAACAGTTGCAAAAATGGAAGAGTCTGCAAAAGCATTAGCTAAAATTGCAAACTCTGGAAGAAAAATCTTATTTGTTGCAACTAAAAAGCAAGCAAAAGATATTGTTGCTGAAAAAGCGGCAAGTGTAAATATGCCTTACATTACAGAAAGATGGCCTGGAGGAATGTTAACTAATTTTGTAACTATCAGAAAGGCAGTAAAGAAAATGTCTATTATTGATAGAATGAAGCAAGATGGTTCTTTTGATGCACTTTCAAAAAGAGAAAAATTACAAATCAATCGTCAACGTGAAAAACTTGAAAAGAATTTAGGTTCTATTTCTGATATGACACGTTTACCAGGAGCATTGTTCGTAGTAGATGTTAAAAAAGAGCATATTGCAATTGCAGAGGCTCAAAAATTAAACATTCCTATTTTTGCAATGGTGGATACAAATTCTAATCCAAGATTAGTAGATTTTGTAATTCCTTCTAATGATGATGCTTCTAAATCTATTGAAAAAATATTAACTTTTTTAACAGATTCTGTTGCTGAAGGATTGGCAAATAGAAAGGCTAGTAAAGAAAAAGAAGTTGCATCTAAAGCGAAGGAAGTACCAGCTAAAGAAAAAACTGCAACTCCTGCAAAATAATTAATAACTATTAATAATTTACGTATCGTAAATTCAAATTTATAAAATTAAATAAAATGGCAAATATTACTGCTGCAGATGTAAAAAAACTGCGTACTACTACAGGTGCTGGAATGATGGATTGTAAAAATGCATTGGTTGAGGCTAATGGTGATTTTGAAGCGGCAATCGACATATTACGTAAAAAAGGTCAAAAAATTGCTGCAAAAAGAGCTGATAGAGAATCAACTGAAGGTGTTGCTGTTGCTAAAATTAATTCTGATAATACTGCTGGAGTTGCAATAGTTTTGGCTTGTGAAACTGATTTCGTAGGTAAAAATGAAAAATTCGTTGCATTGGCAAGTGAATTTGCAGATATTGCTTTAAATCATTCAGATAAAGAATCATTCTTAGCTGCTGATTTTGATGGAATGACTGTTGCAGAGAAATTAGTTGAACAAACTGGTGTTATCGGTGAGAAATTAGATATAACAGCATTTGACAGAGTTGAAGCTGCTTATGTAGGTTCTTATGTTCATATAAATAAAATCGCTGCTTTGGTAGGATTATCTTCTAATGTTGAAAAATCTGATGTTCTTGCTAAAGATTTATCTATGCAAGCTGCATCTATGGGTGCAAGTTCATTATCTTATAAAGATTTTGATCCTGCATTTATTGCTTCTGAATTGGAAGCGAGAATTGCTGTTATTGAAAAAGATAATATTGAATTAGGAAGATTAGGAAAAACATTGAAAAACATTCCTCAATATATTTCTATGGCTCAATTATCTGAAGACGTTTTAGCTACTGCTGAAGAAGCTGCAAAAGCAGAATTGAAAGCAGAAGGAAAACCAGAACAAATTTGGGGTAAAATATTACCAGGTAAAATGGAACGTTTTATCTCTGATAACACAACACTAGATCAAGAACAATGTTTACTTGATCAGGTATTTATTAAAAATGATAAGCAGAAAGTTTCTGATTACATTAAAACCTATGGTGATGTTGAAGTTGTAAATTTTTCTAGAGTTACATTAGGATAAATTACATTTATTTATAAAAAATAAAAAGACCGTCTGCTATACGCTTGACGGTCTTTTTTTATTGAGAATGTTTCTGTCAGAACTCTACTTACTTAGACTCACTTCGACTCCGCTCAGTGAACACCTAACAATGATTACTATACCAAAAAAA
>CAJQNZ010000038.1 GCA_905479835.1 uncultured Flavobacteriaceae bacterium | reverse complement strand
TTCTTCTGGAATTGTAATTTCCATGTCTTGTTTCACTTTTACCTGACAAGATAAACGTGCACCTTCTTTTAATTCCTTACGAGAAAAATGCGGCGTTTCTGTAGGTAATGCTTCACCTCCACCTTCTAAAACATGACACTCGCATTGAATACAAGTTCCTCCTCCTCCACAAGCAGAAGGCAAAAATATCTTGTTATTTCCTAAGGTTGTTAAAAGTGAATCTCCAGAACTTACTTCAATCTCTCGCTCACCATTGATCATAATTTTTACGGGGCCTGATGGCGATAATTTTTGTTTTACAAATAATAAAAGTCCTACTAATGCCAATGTAATCATTAAAAAGGCAACGACTGTTACCATGATTGTTCCACCTGTACTTGCTTGTAATACCATTTTATTCAATTATTTATTTGAATTACCTACTATTCCTTCTACTTCCTTTTCAATCTT
Source organism: uncultured Flavobacteriaceae bacterium (assembly GCA_905479835.1). Taxonomy (GTDB): domain Bacteria; phylum Bacteroidota; class Bacteroidia; order Flavobacteriales; family Flavobacteriaceae; genus Urechidicola. The sequence continues at coordinate 10,555 of CAJQNZ010000038.1, read as the reverse complement.
CTGAATTACTTCAGTAGAAATCACTTCACTTTTATCGTTAACTTCTCCACCAGTCAACATTCCTCCAAAACTCATAAATCCTATCGCCATTAATCCAGTGATGATAAAAGTAATTCCAAGTCCTCTTAATGCTGGAGGGACATTAGAATATCTGATTTTTTCTCGAATTGCTGCAATTGCAAGTATCGCAATAAACCATCCAATTCCTGAACTGATTCCATAATTAAAAGCCAATCCTAAAGATTGAATTTCTCTAGATTGCATGAATAAAGATCCTCCTAATATAGCACAGTTTACAGCAATCAGTGGCAAGAAAATGCCCAATGAATTGTATAGTGAAGGTGAGAATTTCTCCACTACTATTTCTACCAATTGTACCATCGTTGCAATGGTTGCAATAAACATGATAAATGATAAGAAACTTAAATCATAGGATGCGTATTCTGGCCCCAATGTTTTTGCCAAGGCTCCAGGTTGAAGTAAATATTGATCCAATAACCAGTTCAAAGGAACTGTAATCATTAAAACAAAAATTACTGCTGCTCCTAGTCCTACAGCGGTTGAAACTTTTTTAGATACAGCAAGGTAAGAGCACATTCCTAAGAATACTGCAAATACCATGTTATCTATAAATATTGATTTGAAAAATAATTCTATATGTTCCATATATTTTTAAGGTTTTGGGTTAAGGGTTTTGGGTTAAGGTACTTTTACCGTTTCCTTTTTTCCTTTTACCAAATTTAATCTTCTATTAATGCTGTGTTTCTACTTCTTTGAACCCAAATAATAAGTCCTACGGTAATCAATGCCATTGGTGCTAATAACATAAATCCGTTATTCTCATATCCATAAGCATATACACCTGTTTTTTCAATAGGATCTCCTAAAACAGGATTACCTAATAATGTTCCTGAACCTAATAATTCTCTAAAAAATCCTACAATAACTAGTATTACTGCATATCCTAAAGAGTTTCCTATTCCATCAAGGAATGATTTCCAAGGTCCATTTGCTAAAGCAAATGCTTCAAAACGTCCCATAATAATACAGTTTGTAATGATCAATCCTACGAAAACAGAAAGTGTCTTACTTAGTTCGTAGGCAAATGCTTTCAGCACTAAATCCACAATAATTACCAAGGTTGCAACAACTATCAATTGTACAATAATTCTAATTTTTGAAGGAATTATATTTCTCATTAAAGAGATGACTACGTTTCCTACTCCTAGAACGAATAATACTGCAACAGACATTACAATTGACGCTTCTAGTTCTGCTGTAATTGCCAATGCAGAACAGATTCCCAATACTTGAATTGTAATAGGATTGTTATCTGCTAGTGGATCTGTTATTAAGTTGCTATCTTTAAAAAATCCCATATTAATTGTTTTTTAAATTTATAAAGTAAGAGGAGTACACCTTTAATTCTGAACGAATCATTGCCGCAACTCCATCTCCTGTAATCGTTGCTCCTGCTATTGCATCTACTTCGTTATCTATTTTATCAACATTCACAGGGTCAGCATTTGATTTTGAAATATCAATTCCAGCAAATTTTCCTGAAGGGTCTAATAGGTTTTCTCCTATGAAATCATCCATAAAAAAACGTTGGTTGATATTGGCTCCAAGACCTGGAGTTTCTCCTTTATGATCAAAGAAAACACCTGTTACAGTCATGTTTTTATCCATGGCTACATAACCCCAAATTGCATCCCATAATCCTTTTCCTCTTATAGGAACTATATAAGACACTTTATTTTCTTTTACGCCAAGAAATAAAGGCAGTTGTCTTTCATAAGAACTTATTTTTGCGCTTGCTTGTTCTTTTTTGATATCAATTAAGTACGCCTTATTATCAACTCTTACATCTTTTCCTTGAATTACCAATTGCTTTACAATGTATTTATTAAACTCTTCAGCAACTTTATCTGTCGAAATAAAAGCAACACTTTTTTCATCATTATCATTTACACCAAGTGCATATAAAATGTTTTGTTGTTTTTCTAGTTGTTTATTTACATCAATTTTTGGTTTCAATGCAGTTGCTAAAAAAGCCAATATTGAACCTACTATTAAAACCATTATTATGGCAAATAGTATCGTATAAGAATTTTTATCTGTTCTTTTTTCCATCGTTATGCAGTTTTTGCTTTTAGACGTTTTAATCTTTTCTTTACATTTCCTTGAACCACATAGTGATCAATTGTCGGTGCCATTACGTTCATTAATAAGATTGCAAGCATTACACCTTCAGGATATGCTGGATTGAATACACGGATTAATATCGAAATAAACCCAATTAAAAAACCATAAATCCATTTTCCTTTATTGGTTTGCGAAGCAGTAACTGGATCTGTTGCCATGTAAATTGCTCCAAATGCAAATCCACCTATAAGTAAATGTTGCCAGAATTCTAAACTCATAAGAGTATAAAATTTACTACTCTGCGCTATGAATCCTGCATCTGTAATTAGATTAAAAATGAATCCCATTACCAATGCTCCAAGCGCTGCAGATAACATAATTCTCCAACTTCCTATTTTAGAAAAAATCAAGAATAATGCTCCCAATATAATTAATAGAGTAGACGTTTCTCCTACCGATCCTGGAATAAAACCATAAAAAGCATTCCATACATCACTTGAAGAATCCATCATTGCTGTACTGTTTTGTGCAAGACTACCTAATATTGTTTCTCCTGAAATTACATCTGCAGTTGAACCTGCAGCAATCTCATTCGTTCTTTCAACAGCACCATGAACCCACACTTTATCTCCACTCATCCATGTAGGATATGCGAAAAATAGAAATGCACGAATTAATAAAGCTGGATTTAAAATATTCATTCCTGTTCCTCCAAAAACTTCTTTACCAAGAACCACTCCAAATATGACTGCAACTGATAACATCCATAATGGAATATCAATAGGAACAATTAACGGAACTAACATTCCTGTTACTAAATATCCTTCTTCTACTTCATGTCCATTTTTTGCAGCAAAAAACATTTCAACTGCAAGACCTACAGCATAAGAAACAATAACAAGTGGTAAAACTTTCCAAAGTCCAACTACTAAATTGTCCCAATTCCAGAATTCTGGTCTTAAAAATCCTTCAGTAAAAGTTGTAATTTCTCCAGTTGCAACATGATGTTGATATCCTGCATTAAACATTCCAAAAATCAAACAAGGAACCAATGCCATAATAACAGTGTTCATTGTTCTTTTTAAATCATCTGCTCCACGGATATGTGATCCTGAATGAGTTGTCTCATTTGGCGCATATAAAAACGTATGAAAAGCATTAAATACTGGTGACATTTTCGTCCCTGTGTATTTTACTTTTAAATCGTGTAATTTATCTTTTAAAGCCATATATTATTTATATTTTTCATTTCAAAAATTAGAAATGAATAATTATCCTATCTCTTTAAGCATTAAGTCTAACCCTTTTCTTATAATACCTTGATGTGGTTGTTTAGACACACATACAAATTCTGTCAATGCAAAATCTTCTGGAGCAACTTCATACATTCCTAACGCTTCCATCTCATCTAAATCCTCATACATGCATGCTTTCAATAACTGCATTGGATATATATCCAAAGGAAAAACCTCTTCGTATTTTCCTGTCAATACAAATGCTCTGTGTTCGCCATTTGTGTTGGTATTCAAATCATATTTTTTCTTTGGCGTTAGCCATGAGAACGTTAAGGCACGTGAGGTAGATAACTTATTAAAAATTGGCTTGTTCCATCCAAAAAATTCATAATCATCTCCTTCAGGAATCAATGTTAATGTATTGTCATAATATCCTAAAAATTCGTCAGGATTTACTGAATTTCCAGTCAATACATTTCCTGTAATAATTCTATTGTTATCACCTTCAACACCTGCATCATAAATCATCGTTGAAACTTCGGCTCCTATTTTAGTTTTGTAGTATCTTGGTTTTTTTACAACCGATCCTCCTACAGCAACAATTCTTTCTGCGTTGAATTTTCCTGTCAATAATAATTCGCCAATAATTACAAGATCTTGAGGTGTTACAGACCATACAGTTTCCCCTTTATTTACAGGGTCTATTTTTGCAATCTGAGTTCCTACATTCCCAGAAGGGTGTGGTCCAGAAATACTGTGCAATGTAACTCCTTTAAGGCTTGATAATGGTGAGTCAGAATTCACTCCAACAGAAACATGAACTACTCCTTCTGTCAGTTTTCCAAGTGCAGAAACTGCTGCTTGTAACTCTGCTTGCTTTCCTTGAAGCACGTAGTCATAATCTGCTGATAATGGAGCACTAGCATAACCTGAAATGAAAATTGCTTTTGGAGATTTCTCTGGATTTGCAACTACATCATAAGGTCTTTGCTTAATAAATGACCAACATCCTGTAGACAATAAATGAGCCTTAATGCTTTCTGCAGACGTAGAAGAAACATCAATTTTTCCATAATCATGAAATGATTGTTCTTTATCAGCCTGAATTTTTATGGCTACTATTTTTCTTTTCTCAGCACGTACAACGTCAATCACTTCACCACTTACTGGTGAAACAAACATCATTTCCGCTACTGATTTATTGTAAAAAAGAGGCTCACCTGCAGTGACCTTAGTTCCTTGTTTTGCAATAAGTTTCGGAATAATTCCGTGAAAATTTTCTGGTTTTATTGTATAGACATTGCTTGCTACAGCATCAGTAGTGATTTTTTCTGCTTCACCTTGTAATTTAATGTCTAAACCTTTCTTGATTCGGATGTCTTTTGACATATTTCAAATTTGAATTTATAACTCTTTTAAAGCCATGCAAAATTAACTATTTTACTTAATTCTCACAACTAAATATTAGAATTTATAAATAGATTTTATTTTTATTTTGACAAACTTAATTTTGCATTTTATTTTACTATTAATTCAATGAAGGAAGTTCTATTAAAGCTAAATATTTTAAATGTATTTTTGGCATAGCATTTGAATAAAAATAAAAAACATACGTTTATTAAATAATGAAATATTTTTCTTTTCTAATTTTTCTACTCTTTTCACAAATGTCCTTTTCTCAAGAAGGTGCAGATGTGATTGAACCAGATTATATTAAGACTGTTATACTGCGATCTACGAATGCAAATAATTTCGAACCGATTATTCGTCTTGGAGAATCTTTCAAAATATCGTTTGACGATTTAGAAGCAGATCAGAAAGATTATTTTTATAAAATTGAGCATTTTAATTTTGAATGGGAACCTTCAGGAATATCTGACCGAGAATTTATCGCAGGATATGATCAAGATCGAATCAGAAATTTTGAAGACTCCTTCAATACTCTTCAATTTTTTACCCATTATAAAGTTTCTTTTCCTAATAAAAACACCAAAATAATTATTAGTGGAAATTATAAAATCTCAATTTTGAATATTGATGATGAAGTTGTATTTACTAGACGTTTTATAATTTATGAACCTATTGTCGATGTCGGAGTATCTATCCATAGAAGTCGTGACATATCAGAAAGTAATTCAAAACAGACAGCGCAGTTTATTATCAATCATCCTACTCTTTTAATCAATAATCCTAAACAAGAAATAAAAACAGTTTTATTACAAAACAACGATTGGAATACAGCAATTACAGATTTAGAACCTCAGTATTATCGCGGAACACAAATGCTCTATAAATATCTAGATCGCACAAACTTCTGGGCTGGAAATGAGTTCCATCATTTTGACTCAAAGGCTGTAAGAAATTCAACTGTAACCATTGCAAGAGTTGAATCTGGCCCTGATCTATATCATACTATTTTATATACCAATGAAGAACGTATTGACAAGCCGTATACTTTAAATCCTGATATTAATGGAAATTTTGTAATCCGAAATATAAGAGGAGAAGATGATGCTATAGATTCAGATTATACTTGGGTGTTTTTTACCTTAGAATGTTTGGAGAATTTAGAAGGAAAAAAAGTGTATGTAAGCGGTAGTTTTAATAATTGGAGGCTTGATACTTCCAATGAAATGATTTATAATAAAAACACAGGCCTATACGAAACGCAACTTCTTTTAAAACAAGGATTCTACAACTATCAATACCTTACAATAGATAGTGATAATGCGATCAGCAACCATGATATTGACGGTTCTTTTTTTCAAACAGAAAATGAATATTCGGTATTGGTTTATTATAAAAAATTTGGCAGGAGATATGATCGTATTATAGGATATGGCAAAGGGAACTCGGAAAATATTCAGCAATAATGGAATCTTAAATATTTTCTTATATTTGTATTGTATAAATAACTATGGTACAGCAAGTAACAAAAGGTATTAAAATTTCTGTGGTTACAAAATTCACAGGTACAACTTATAGAAATTATAGGTTGTATTATGCATTTAGTTATGTTGTAACTATTGAAAATCAAAGCAACGATTCAGTACAGTTGTTAAGTCGTCGTTGGAAAATATTTGATTCTTTAAATCATATCGAAGTTGTCAAAGGTGCTGGTGTAGTGGGAAAAAAACCTATTTTAAAACCATCTGAAAAACATTCCTATAATTCTAACTGCTTACTTACTTCACCAATTGGTGCGATGAAAGGATATTATAAAATGGTAAATTTCACTACTACCAAATCTTTCAAAGTTCAGATTCCTACTTTTCAATTAATGGTATCTGGAGCATTAAATTAAAATCTTTATTGTTATTTCTTTTTGATTGATTATTTTAGTCCTATAATTTATTTATTCAGATGAAATCTACAGTACGTTTTACGAAAAACATAAAAGGAATTGAATGTTTAAATTGTAAACAACCTATTTCCAACAACGATAATTTTTGTTCCAATTGTGGTCAAGTAAATGACGAACTTCCATTAAGTATCAAACAATTTATCTCTGAGTTTTTTGCAGGATTTTTCTCTTTCGACACTCGCTTTTTTAAAACATTTACACCCTTACTTTTTAAACCTGGAAAAGTATCAAGAGATTATATAGAAGGAAAACGTAAACGCTATGTGAATCCTTTTCAATTGTATCTTCATGTAACAATATTATTTTTTCTAGTTCTAGGTTTATTTATGGCTATAGAAGAATATAAAATATCCGATGACTCTAGAAGTGAAGTTGACGACAATTCAATAGCTACTTCAGTTGACTCATTAAGTACAAAGGATTTAAATAGTGTCATACAAAACATATCACTTGAACAAATAAAAGATTCTATCTTATCAGAAATAAATAGCCCTGCAATTTCAGAAATTAATATTGACCAGTCTATAGCCAATCCTGAACAAAGAATAAAAATAAGAATTGATTCAATTTTCAGAAATACCAATTTTATTTCGTCCTTTAAAAATCCAATATTTACTAAAGAATATAAAGATTCTATTTATTCTAAACATCTCGACAACACTTTAGGGTCTGAAGTTCAAAATGTAGTCATATCTGGCAAAAAAGATTTGAAAGAATTGCAAAATATATTAAAATATAAAAATCTAATTATTGACTATACTGAGGAGAAATTTGAGGCATATGACATAAACTACTCGCCTAGTGAAAATGCATCTGGCTCTTTCCCTGACGAAATCATTTCTGCTTTTTTCAAAAAAACGATTTTTAAGAAAATTAGTGATTTTATGACTTATGATAAAGACCATGAAAATGCAACAGCAATGGAAGCCTTAAAAAGTTTAGGTTATGAAAATTCCCGTTGGAATGTTTTTTATTTTAAAAAGGCTCAGAATTTTAATAAATTGAAAGACGATCCGAATGAATTGGAAAATTATTTAGATGACGGTGTCTCGAAAATTTCTGTAGCACTATTCTTCATGCTTCCGATTTTTACATTATTCCTTTCGCTGTTGTACATAAGACATAAAAGAAATTACACAGAACACCTTGTATTTGTATTCAATGTTCAAACTGTATTTTTCCTTCTTCTAATACTTTTACTAATCTTTGATAGGATTTTAAAGACAGACATAGGGTTCATACTGTTCTTCCCTATTTTTCTTTTTTACCTATATAAATCTCTACGGAATTTCTATCAACAAGGAAGAATAAAAACGTTTATTAAGTTTATTCTCTTAAATTTTTCTTATTTCTTTCTTGCGATGATCGGAACAGTTATAATAGCTTTTACAACTTTTGCCCTTTAAATACTTTCGTATTTCATAGAGACTTTTTTATCCTCTTTAATAACAGAAGTTATACTTACGGTTCCTCCTACTTTACGATCCATTTTTATATCAATGGCTGAATCTCCAATTCCTGCAGTATGATGAAATTCTAAAATATTTTTTTGGTCAAAAGTGTTTTTTTCTTGCCAGTCAGAAAACCATTCTTTCCTCATTTTTTTTATACTTCTATCATATAAAGTAGAAGAAGACCAAATCTGAGACTCATGTTTCATTTTTTTCAAATGCTTCTTCTCTCCGTCCCAAACAAATTCTAGCAATTCCAATTCATCATTCCAATCTACTATAACCATTGTAAATTGCTCTACTCCTGTCAATTCAATCTCCTTGATTCCTTTTCTAATATCATCAACCTTCAATAGTTCTTTCACGATAATACCACGACTCTGCTTGTAATTTGAAAAAGATGTATGATAATAAAAACCTCCATTCAACAAACATATTAATCTGTTTTTAGAACTTGTACCAATCCATGTTCCTCCTGCTTCACCATCTTTTGGATAATTCAATTCCACATCATTTTCAGTGTAAATTTTTGGTTGTGTTGCTTCTTTTCGTGCATAAGGCACATCTCTGCTAGAAGTTAAAATAAAATTATTGTTTGTTAAAGGTAAATATGTAACTGTACACATATAGTAATATCAATTAAGGATCATTAGAATTAAAAAAATGGCAAAAAAAATCGTAACTTTGTGGTTCAAATTTAATCTAAATTAACAAACAACATACTAAATGGGAAGAGGTTTTTTTAATGTACCAACTGCTGTGAACGAACCAGTAAAAGGCTACGCTCCAGGATCACCTGAGAGAGAAGAATTATTGGCAACATACAAAGCAATGTTTAACAGTAATATTGATGTACCAATGCATATCAATGGAGAAGAAGTTCGCACTGGAAATACCAGAAACATTACACCTCCTCATGATCATAAACATGTTGTAGGACAATATCACATCGCTGATAAAAGTCATATCGACACTGCAATTTCAACAGCGCTTGCTGCTAGAGATGCATGGTCAAGTGTGAGTTGGACAGAAAGAGCCTCTATTTTCTTAAAGGCTGCTGAATTACTAGCAGGACCTTACAGAGCAAAAATGAATGCATCTACAATGATTGCGCAGTCTAAAAATGTACATCAAGCAGAAATTGATGCATCATGTGAAATGATTGATTTCTTCCGTTTCAATGTTCAATATATGACGGACATTTTTAAAGATCAACCTGCATCTGCACCAGGAATATGGAACAGAGTTGAGTACAGACCTTTAGAAGGATTCGTATATGCAATTTCACCTTTTAACTTTACATCTATTGCTGCAAATTTACCTGCAGCTGCCGCTTTAATGGGAAATGTTGTTGTATGGAAACCATCTGATCATCAAGCATATTCTGCACAAGTAATTGTAGATTTATTTAAAGAGGCTGGTTTGCCAGACGGAGTGATTAATGTTGTTTACGGAGATCCTGTTATGATTTCTGATACTGTATTGGCTTCACCAGATTTTTCTGGATTGCACTTTACTGGATCTACGCATGTTTTCAAAAACTTATGGAAACAAATAGGAAATAACATTCACAACTATAAAACATACCCAAGAATAGTAGGAGAAACTGGAGGAAAAGATTTTATATGGGTACATAATTCAGCATACCCTTTACAAGTTGCAACAGCAATTACAAGAGGCTCATTTGAATATCAAGGACAGAAATGTTCTGCTGCTTCAAGAGCATATATTCCTGCTTCAATTTGGCCAGAAGTCAAGAAACACTTGATTGCTCAAGCAAGCGAATTAAAAATAGGTTCTCCTGAAGACCCTTCAAATTTCGTAAATGCAGTTATTCACGAAGGTTCATTTGACAAAATAGCAAGTTACATTGATGCTGCAAAATCTGATGATGATGCAGAAATAATTATCGGTGGAGGACATGATAAATCTGTAGGTTATTTTATTGAGCCAACAATTATTGTAAGTAATTCACCAACGTATGCTACAATGTGTACAGAGTTATTCGGACCTGTAATGACAATTTATGTTTATGAAGATAAAGCGTGGGAAGATTCGTTAAAATTGGTAGATGAATCTACAGAATACGCATTGACTGGAGCTATTTTCTCTACTGACAGATATATCGTAGAAAAAGCATCAAAGGCATTAGAAAACGCTGCTGGAAACTTCTATATCAATGACAAGCCAACAGGTGCCGTTGTAGGACAACAGCCATTTGGTGGTGCAAGAGCTTCTGGAACTAATGATAAAGCAGGTTCTGCACAGAATTTATTACGTTGGACTTCAGTTCGATTGATAAAGGAAACATTCGTAACACCTCAAGATTACAAATATCCATTTTTAGGATAGAAAAATAA
>CAJQNZ010000037.1 GCA_905479835.1 uncultured Flavobacteriaceae bacterium | reverse complement strand
TTAGAATTTTGGCTTTCATAAAGTTAAATTTTAAGAAGCTTAAAATTACGAAAATAAACATACTCTTGACTTTCTTAATTTTTATGGCTAACTTTACTTAACGAATGATAAAAATCATTGAAACGAATTTTAATCTTAACGATAAATAAAATTACCCAATACGCAATACTTACGTTTCAGTACAAGTCTTAACTCCTACTTAAAAAAAGAATCTACAAATTCTACTTTATTAAAGACTTGAAGATCATCTATTCCTTCACCTACACCGATATACTTGACAGGAATTTGGAATTGGTCAGAAATACCGATTACTACACCACCTTTCGCAGTTCCATCAAGTTTGGTCACTGCAAGAGAAGTCACTTCTGTTGCCAATGTAAACTGCTTGGCTTGTTCGAATGCATTTTGACCTGTAGAACCATCCAAAACTAGTAATACTTCATGAGGTGCATCTACTACAACTTTCTGCATGACACGCTTGATCTTGGTCAACTCATTCATCAAGTTGATTTTATTATGCAATCTTCCTGCTGTATCAATAATAATTACATCAGCATCTTGAGAAACTCCAGATTGTAAAGTGTCAAAGGCAACAGATGCAGGATCTGAGCCCATTTCTTGTCTTACCAACGGCACGTCTACTCGATCTGCCCATACTTGCAATTGGTCAATAGCAGCTGCTCTAAAAGTATCTGCAGCACCCAAAACAACTTTCAGCCCTGCCTTTTTAAATTGAGAAGCCAACTTCCCAATAGTTGTTGTTTTACCTACACCATTCACACCTACAACCATAATTACATAGGGTTTCTTATCCGATGGAATGACAAATTCAGTTTCATTACCAGCATTTGTTTCTGCCAACAAACCAGAAATTTCTTCTCGTAGTATTTTATTTAACTCTTCGGTTCCTAAATACTTATCCTTGGCAACTCGAGCTTCTATTCGATCTATAATTTTTAATGTTGTATTAACACCTACATCAGATGCAACTAGAACTTCTTCTAAATTATCAAGTACTGCATCATCAACTTTTGATTTTCCTGCAACAGCTTTAGATAAGTTGGAAAAGAAAGTCGTTTTACTTTTCTCCAATCCTTTATCTAAGGTTTCTTTTTTTTCTTTTGAAAATATGTTTTTAAATAAACTCATTAGTATTGTTATGTAGTTCAATTACTTCCTGTCAAAAACCAAACCTTTATGGTCCTTTATGGCAAATTGTCATTTCAAACAAATATAAACTAAAAAAGCTACTTTCAAATAAATGAAAGTAGCTCTATTATATATAGTTATAAGTAAATTATTTTTTACTGAAAAATTCATCTACTTTAGAAGGATCCATAATTGTTTCAACAAATGTATATGCTCCAGTTTTAGGAGATTTCACCATTTTTATAGCTTTAGATAATCTCTTTGATCCTGTCTGTAACGATGCTACTGATTTTTTTGCCATGACTTGATTATTTGGTATTTAACATTTTCACTAAAGTGAAAATCTCTAATTATTTAATTTCTTTATGAACAGTTACTTTCTTTAAGATTGGATTAAATTTCTTAATCTCCATTCTATCAGGACTATTTTTCTTGTTTTTAGTAGTTATGTATCTAGAAGTTCCTGGTTTTCCAGAAGTCTTATGCTCAGTACATTCTAATATTACTTGGATTCTATTTCCTTTACTCTTTGCCATCTTATTATACTTTTATAATTCGGAAATTATTTAGTTAAAAATCCTTTTGCTCTTGCTTCTTTAAGAACAGCAGAAATTCCTTTCTTATTGATGTTCTTTAAAGCTGAAGTTGAAACTTTTAATTTTAACCATTTATCCTCTTCAGGAATATAAAAACGCTTTGTAAGTAAATTAGCGTTAAATTTTCTTTTAGTTCTATTCAATGCATGAGAAACATTGTTCCCAACCATTGCTTTTTTACCTGTAAGCTCACAAACTCTTGACATTTCTCTACAGTTTTTTATTATTATCTCAAAACGAGGTGCAAAAATATGAATTATTTAAAGAACTAACAAAACAAATTTATCTATTTTTTTATTATTTCTCTTCTTAAAATTTCCAATGCTTTTGTTGCGCTTCTTTGAATCACTTTTTGCCTTGGTTTTCCAAAGTTAAACTCTTCTGAAAACACACCATCAGGAGTTGCTAAGGAAATAATCACAACACCTACGGCTTTATCAGTGTTATCCGAAGTGGGTCCGGCATTTCCAGTAGTACTCAACCCATAATCTGTATTGAATTTTTTCTGAATTCCTACTGCCATCGCTTCTGCGACTTCAACACTTACCACTGAATGTTTATTAATTATTTCGGAAGAAACACCAAGCAAGTCTATTTTACTTTCTTTAGTATAAGAAACTATTGAACCTTTATAATATGAAGATGCTCCAAAAACTCCTGTAAGTAATTGTGCAATCGAACCTCCTGTGCAACTTTCTGCAGTGGCAATTGTCAATCCTTTTTCCTTCAATAATCTTCCTACAACAACTTCGATCGTTTGATCTTGTTGAAAACCAACAATAATATCTCCTATTAAATCATTAAGTTCTGAAATTTCTTTTTCTAATCCTTTTTCCAATAATTCTTTATCAATTCCTTTAGCGCTTAATCGTAATCGCAACTTTCCGTAGGAAGGTAAATATGCCAGTTTAATAAATGATGGTAAGTTATCTTCCCACTCTTCTATTCTAGCTGCAACCATACTTTCTCCCATTCCATAAGTCATAATGGTTCTATGAATTATGAAAGGTAATTCATAGACTTTTTGAATTCGAGGTAAAACCTCCGTCAACATCAATCCTTTCATTTCATTCGGAACTCCTGGTAAAGAAACAAATACTTTACCGTTACAGTCAAACCACATTCCAGGTGCTGTTCCTATTTTATTTTTTAAAACCTTACATTTTTTTGGGACCAATGCTTGCAATCTATTCACTTCCGTAAATGGATAATTCATCTTGGCAAACATCTCTTTGATAAATTGCTCTACTTCATAATTCATCTCCATCTCTGAATCAAAATACTCTGCCATAGTATGCTTCGTAATATCATCTTTTGTTGGACCCAATCCTCCTGTAAGAACGATGATGTCTGCTCTTGATTCTGCTTCTTTTAGCGCATTTAAAATATGCTGCTTATTATCTTGAATAGAAGATATTTGATATACAGAAACACCAATTTTATTCAATTCTTCTGCGATCCATTTAGAATTGGAATCTAAAATCTGACCTATTAAAATTTCATCTCCTATCGTAATAATTTCTGCATTCATATATCTTTATATAGTATAGATTAAAACAAGTTTCAAAGATACAATTTCACTCGCAAAAGTGCAACGATTCACAGAAAACATACTATGAATTATCCTATTAAAAACTATTTAAAATGTCCGTGTCTTAAATTGCTTATATTTACAGATATAAAGTAACTCAATAAGATGAAAAAAATAGCATGTATTGTCGTTGTATTCTTTTGCCTGACAAGTTTTTCTCAAGAAAATGATACAAGAGGTTATAAAGTAAGTGTAGGTGAGCAAGTTCCTGAATTACAGTTTTCCTTATTGGATGGAAGAGAAATAACAACCAATGATTTAAAAAATAAAGTAACAGTATTGCAATTTACTGCATCTTGGTGTAGCGTATGTATCAAAGAAATGCCACATCTTGAAAAGGATGTATGGCAACGTTTCAAAAATGATGATTTCATATTAATAGGAATTGACTTAAAAGAAACTACTGAAAAAGTAGAAGGCTTTATTAAAAAAACGAAGGTAACTTATCCTTTTACAATTGATTCAGATGGTTCTATATTTGAAGCATTCACATTACCGAAAGCTGGAGTTACAAGAAACATTGTACTAAATAAAGATGGGGAAATAATCTTTTTATCTAGATTATATAACGTGAAAGAATTTCAAGAAATGGTAGCAGTAATAGATGCAGAATTAAATAAAGAATAATCTATTTTATTTTTAAATTGAATGCCTCTTTACCTTCAATAGTACCTATTAATACATCGTTACTTTTCACCTCTCCTACTCCTGCAGGCGTGCCAGTGAAAATAATATCACCTTTCTTTAAAGTAAAATATTGTGATACATAAGCAATCAATTCATCTATCTTCCAAAGCATTGAGTTTGTATTCCCATCTTGAACAACTTCTTGATTTTTGATTAACTGAAAATTTAAATTTTCTAAATCAAATTTTTCTTTTGGATAAAAACTACCAACAACTGCACTTCCGTCAAAAGCCTTTGCTTTTTCCCATGGCAATCCTTTTTCTTTTAACTTCGATTGCATTTCACGGTCTGTCAAGTCAATTCCAAGCCCTATTTCGTCATAATATTTATGAGCAAACTTCTTATCTATATATTTACCCACTTTATTTATTTTTACCAATACTTCTACTTCGTAATGAATAGAATTGGCAAATGGAGGTATAAAAAAAGGCATTTTCTTTGGAAGAATTGCAGAATCTGGCTTTAAAAAAACAACAGGTGATTCTGGTCGTTCATTTTCTAGTTCCTCTATATGCTTTGCATAATTTCTACCAATACAGATTATTTTCATTTTTTTTTTACTTAATGCTATTTATTGAATTATTCCCCTGCTTCTGGAAATACAATGGCTCTATTACCAGAAACAATTATCTGATTGTTTAAATGATTCTTCACAGCCTTTGCTAAGACGATCCTTTCTATATCTGCTCCAATTCTTCTTAAAGTTGCTGGAGTACTTTCATGAGTTACAGGCTCAACATCCTGCTCAATTATAGGTCCTTCATCAAGATCTACAGTAGCATAATGAGCAGTTGCACCAATTAATTTAACTCCTCTTTCATATGCTTTTCTATAAGGATTTGCTCCTTGAAAAGCAGGTAAAAATGAATGGTGAATGTTTATAATTCTTTCTGGATATTGATTGATAAAAGAAGCCGATAAAATCTGCATATATCTTGCCATTATCACCAAATCTATTTTTGCAGATTCTAGCAATTCAATAACCTGAATTTCTTGCTGAAGTTTGGTGTCTTTTGTTACTGGTAGATAATAATAAGGTATTTGAAACATTTCTGCTATAGGTCTTAATTTATCATGATTACTGATGACCATTTTTATAGAACAATCTAAATTCCCTTCTTTATGACGCTCCAATAAATCATATAAATTATGACTTGTATGTGACACCATAACGGCAACATTTTGTTTTTTATCTCCATAATTTACTGACCAATCGAATTGCAAAGGTACAGCCAGTTTTAAAAAACTTTCTTCCAATGAAGACTTAGAAATTTCAGTTCCTTCAGCATTCAATCGGATTCTCATAAAATAAGTGTTCTCAATAGCATTCACATACTGCTGACAACTTACTATATTAAATCCCTTTTCATAAAAAAAGTTGGTGATTTGAGCTACCAATCCCTTTTGATCAGGACATTTTATAAGAAAAGTAACTATTTGTGATTTCATTATAATTTAAAATTCTTAATTGATTAAGGGATCCATTTTTTAGGAAAATTAGGCTTGCGCTTTTCTAAAAATGCGTCACGCCCTTCTTTTGCTTCATCTGTCATATATGCCAATCGTGTTGCTTCTCCAGCAAATACTTGCTGGCCTACCATTCCATCGTCAGTTAAATTCATGGCAAATTTTAACATCTTAATCGAAGTTGGAGATTTTGCTAATATTTCTTGCGCCCATTCATAGGCAGTATCCTCTAAATCATCATGAGGAATTACAGCATTAACCATTCCCATTTCGTAGGCTTCTTGAGCAGAATAATTCCTTCCTAAAAAGAAAATTTCACGTGCCTTTTTCTGACCAACCATTTTGGCCAAATATGCTGAACCATAACCACCATCAAAAGAAGTAACATCAGCATCGGTTTGTTTAAAAATAGCGTGTTCTTTACTTGCTAATGTTAAATCACATACAACGTGTAAACTATGACCTCCACCTACTGCCCATCCTGGAACAACTGCAATAACAGCTTTGGGCATAAATCGAATCAAACGCTGAACTTCAAGAATATTCAATCGATGGTATCCATCATCTCCTACATATCCTTGGTGACCTCTCGCTTTTTGATCTCCTCCTGAACAGAAAGAATAAACTCCATCTTTGGTTGATGGTCCTTCGGCCGACAATAGAACAACTCCTATAGAAGTATCTTCTGTAGCATCATAAAAAGCCTCGTATAACTCTTTTGTTGTCTTCGGTCGAAAAGCATTTCTTACATTTGGTCTGTTAAATGCGATCCTTGCAACTCCATTACATTTCTTGTATGTTATATCTTCAAAATCCTTAACGATTTCCCAATTTATTTCTTTCATTTGTTTAAAAAATTTATGTGTAAAAATAAAGATTTATGTCTTTATAATGTAGTAAAAAAACGATTTATCAAAAAATTAGTAATTTTGATAGTTGAATAGCGACAAAGTATAAACTTTGCCACTTAAAAAATTTAGATAATGAAAATTATTCAATCTACTAATACCAATAATAATGTATTGCCTTTAAAACTAAATATCAGTTTTGAAAAAGTATATGATTTATATAAAAAATATGCCAATATAGAGTTTGAAAGTCACCCATTTCATACTGCAGCAATTCAAATGAATACTGAGATTGAAAAATATCCAATATTGATAGATGGTTTTACTGATTTTTCTTTATTAGAAGAGCACAAGGAGCTTATAGATTTAATACTAGAACCATTGTTTCCTGAGATTTTATTAGACAATGAAATAAAATCTGCTAGTATTCCATTTTCATTTACCTCTTTTAAATTTACTACAAGGTTCGAAAATATTCTAAATAATGCAGGAGAGGACTACGAATTTAAGGTGAAAAATATTGAAGATGATGCTATGTATATTATGGCGTGTTCAATGATATTGAGAGCGGTTTATGGCTATAACTTAGATTTAATAAGACCTTTCTTTTTTGATATTCCTGATAATAATCAAGGCGTGATGAAGTATTATCGAGCAGCTTTTAATGGTGACTTTATGAACATTACAGCAACAGAAAATGCACCTAAAATAACGGAAGAAGATTATATTATGTTGCTGGATAATTTTGATAATATTGATGTTTGGAAGGAAAAATTTCCTCAAAATAGTTATATTTTTAAAGGATTTGGAATCATGAATCTGTTTGACGTTACTTCTGATGTTACCTTATCTAAAATTAGTAATGATTTATTACGAGGAGGAGAAAATTTAGTTCCAGACTTAGAAAATCACTTACGTGAATTTTTTAACATTAAAGATTTAAAAATTGGTTACTCAAATTTTAATCAAAGTACTTATAGTCTTGATTCTGCAAGAGTGACAAAATCGCTAAGTTTAATTTTAGATAACAACCAAGATATTTCTTGTTTAAGCGATGGCTATTTCTGTAATCATATCATTAATACTGTTTTTAAAGAAAATAAAACTGTAGCGATTTCTAATGTTGATACATATGGAGAAATGGCTGGAAAAAATGATTTTTTCAATCAACTAAAAAATAATAATATTGGAAGTATCATATTACTACCAATAAAGGCTTCTGAAGGTCATGATTTAGCCATTTTAGAAATTGCTTCTCCAAGACCTTACGAATTAAACTCTGTAAATCAGAGTAAATTAATTGATATTCTACCTGTTTTTAAATCAGCCGTACAAAGAAGTTCAGAAGAATATATTAATACACTTGAAGCGACAATTCAAGAGCATTACACTTCTATTCATCCAACAGTAAAATGGCGATTTTATGAGGCTGCTGAAAAATATCAAAAAAGATTATCTCGAAATGATGAGAATATAAAACTTGACGAAATTATATTTAATGATGTTTTTCCTTTATTTGGGCAATCTGATATTAAAGGTTCTTCTTTGGCGAGAAATATTGCCATACAGCAAGATTTAACTACTCAACTAACCTTAGCAATTAATGTTTTATGTGAAGCTTGTAACGCTGAAAAATTGCCAATTTATGAAGAATTAATGTTTCGTGTAAATGAATATTTAAATCATGTAAAAAATGGGCTTGATGCTGGAGACGAAATAGGAATTTTGGATTTTTTAAAGCAAGATATTTACCCAGTTTTTAACCATGCCAAGCAACTAAATTCTGACTTGTCAAAAATGGTAACGATTTACATGAATCGCTTAGACACAGATCTTAAAGTTGTGTATGAAAAACGTAAAGAGTATGAAGATAGTGTGATGTTATTAAATGATAAGTTGGCATCATTTATAGATAAAAAACAAGAAGAAGCTCAAAAAATGTATCCTCATTATTTTGAACGTTATAAAACAGATGGAGTTGAATACAATATATATATCGGAAATTCATTGGTTAAAGACAAACCATATAACGAAGTATATTTGTATAATCTTCGATTGTGGCAATTACAATTGATGTGTGAAATGGAAAACGTTGCTTACGAACAAATTGGTGAAATGCAACATGAATTACGTGTAGCATCTTTAATTTTAGTTCACAGTAATCCTATGGCTATAAAATTTAGAATGGACGAAAAGCAATTTGATGTTGATGGCGCTTATAATATTCGTTATGAAATTATCAAAAAACGAATTGATAAATCACATATAAAAGGAACAGATGAACGCATTACCGTTCCAGGAAAAATTGCTATTATATATTCTCAAGATAAAGATGCTATTGAATACATGAAATATATTAAATACCTACAATCAAAAAACTTCTTACTTGCCAATGTTGAAAAACTAGAATTAGAAGACTTACAAGGTGTTACAGGTTTAAAAGCGTTACGTGTTGCAGTAAACTATGAAAAGCAAACGCAAGAAAAAATTACAATGAATGACTTAATGAATGTTATAAAAAGTGAAAACTTAAATTAAACAATTCCTCCGGAATTTTGCATCATCCAAAATGCAAAAACAAAACTGATAACTGAGAGTATAATTCCAGTCATAAAAACATTGTAGGCAATTCTTAAAATTTTATATTTCTTATCCAATACAATTCCTAAAAAGTATAGATCTTTCATCAACGACTTGTATAAATAATCACGATCGTTCATGATTTGATGCATACCGTCTTGAAATTCTTCTAAAGGCATTTTATGAAAGTTTCCGAAAAATAATAAATTAACTTTTTTATTTTTCACATCTTCACTTGTAAACTTTCCAGAGGTAACTTTAGGACGTGTTGACAATATTGAAAACACCATAGTAGTTAAAGTTGTCAATAAAAAAAACAATGTTGGATAAATTAAATAATAATTGTCTGCCTTATCAAGTTTTGGAAATAATGTGGAAAGAGCAATTGATAAAATAATAGCGCTTACAGAAAGTAAAATATTGGCTTTAGTATCTGCTATATCACTCAATTTTATGTGATTTTTTAGTGTTACACGGTACATTGTTTCAATACCCCTATCTGGTCGAGTTTCTTTTAGTTTTTTTCTCTCAACTTCTTCTGCTCTTAACTTGTCTTTGATTACTTGTTCCTCCTTTTTTACTGTTAATTTTTGTAAATCTCTTTGAGTTTTTAACCAATTCGCAGTTTTTTGCTTATTTAATTTCTGATAAGTATAATCAGTAAAATACTTGTGATCTACAAAAAATTTCTGATTGTCTTCAAGCCATTCGGCATCTGTTAAATGCTTATCATATAATGCTTCCCATTCTGTTCGAAGTAAACTTGATCTTTTACTAAAATCTTCACTTCCTAAATGAAATAAATCAGCGTCACAAAGAATTTTATCTAATTTATTTTTAGGTTTTTGAGGCATTTTCGTTGCATCAATACAAGAAAGTACTTTTGCGATTTTTTCTTTTGAAAATCCTATTTTTGTAAGATAAGTATCTGCAATTTTTTTACTCTCATCTTCATGATTTTTATAACTTTCAACAAATCCTGTGTCATGAAACCAAGCAGCAACCAAAATAATTTCTTTATCACTTTCTGAGATATTTTCTGCAATTGCAATCTCATTTGCAGCGTTTACTACATGTAAAGTATGGTCAAAATTATGATACACAACTTGAACTGCAAGTTTGTCTTTAAATAGATTTGATACAAAACTTTTTACTTCAATAAAAAAATCGTTTTCTAACATAGATTAAGAATAAGTGCATCCAAAAATACATAAATTATTGTATTTTTAAGGTTTCTAAACTAATTATACAATTAGATGACTCGAAATTACCTTTTAAAACTTTCTGTTTTTACTTTAGCACTTTTTCTAAACGCTTGTGCAACTTATGACGCTCAATATAATGAGCAAGTGAAAGATTGGAAATCAAACAGCAACAATACAACTAGTGAAGTTGAACACACTTTTTACTTCATTGGGGATGCAGGAAATGCCAAACAAGATGCTTCACTAACTCATTTCAATTCATTAAAAGAAGAACTTTCTAAATCTTCTAAAAATGCTACAGTACTTTTCTTAGGTGACAATATATATGACGAAGGACTGCCTAAAAAGAATCATCCTGACAGAAAATTGGCTGAACATAGATTAGATACTCAGATTGAATTGGTAAATGATTACAAAGGACAAACAATTTTTATTCCTGGAAATCATGACTATTATAATGATGGAATAAAAGGTTTAGCAAGAGAAGCAGACTATATCAAAGAAAAACTAAATGACAAAAATGCATTTTTACCGAAAGATGGCTGTCCTTTAAAAAAAATAGACCTTTCTGATAATCTTGTACTTATAATCGTTGATACACAATGGTATCTAGAAAATTGGGATAAAAACCCAACAATGAATGATAATTGTGATATAAAATCAAGAGCAGAATTTTTTGCTGAATTTCAAAGTTTGATAAAAAAGACTGAAGGTAAAACTGCGATTGTGGCAATGCATCACCCTATGTTTACGAATGGACCTCATGGCGGACAATTTTCTTTAAAACAAGAATTATATCCTGCAAATAATAAAGTCCCACTACCTGTTGTTGGGAGTGTTATAAATTTACTTCGAAAAACTTCTGGAGCTTCACCACAAGATCTACAAAATTCGCTTTACAGAACACTTAAAAATAGGATTGTTACTATTTCACAAAAAAATGATAAAGTTATTTTTGCTTCAGGTCATGAACATAGCCTTCAATATCTTATCAAAAATAATATACCGCAAATTGTAAGTGGTGCTGGATCCAAAGCATCGGCTGTAAAAAATACAAATGGAAATATTTTTTCGTACGGTGGGCTTGGTTATGCAAAGTTAGAAGTTTATAAAAACGGAGCTTCTCAAGTATCCTATTATGCTGCAAAAGATGGAAAACAAAAATTACTTTTCGCTACAGAAATCTTTTCACCAAATACGAAAGATAAAGAATACAACTATACTTCTGAATTCCCAAAAACTGTTGAAGCATCGATTTACACTTCTGAAGAAAATAAAAAAAGTGATTCTTATACATCTTTTTTCGGTGAGCATTATAGAAAATATTATGATACTAAAGTAGCTGCTCCAACAGTTCTTTTAGATACATTATTTGGCGGTTTAACACCTCTTAGAAAAGGTGGTGGATTTCAATCTCGTTCATTGAGAATGAAAACAAAAGACGGAAGAGAATTTGTAATGCGTGCCTTACGAAAAAGTGCAACGCAATTTATTCAAGCCGCTGCATTCCAAGAGCAATCAGTTGAGGGTGAATTTGACGATACTTTTACAGAAGAATTTTTATTAGACTTTTATACTTCTGCACATCCATATACTCCGTTCATCATTGGTGATCTGGCAGATGCCGTTGGCATATTTCACACAAATCCAACATTATATTACATTCCAAAACAAAATGCTTTAAAACATTTTAACCAAGATTTTGGAGACGAATTATATATGATAGAAGAGCGGACAACTTCTGGTCATGGTCGTGAAAAAAGTTTTGGATATTCTGATAAACTAATCAGTACTGATGACATGTTAAAAAAACTTCGCAAATCAGACGATAACACGATTGATGAAGAAGCTTACATAAAAGCACGATTGTTTGATATGCTTATTGGTGACTGGGACAGGCATCAAGACCAATGGCGTTGGGCAGAATTTAAAGACGGAAATGAAAAAGTATATAAACCAGTACCAAGAGATAGAGATCAAGCATTTTCTAAACTTGATGGCAAACTGTTTGATGCACTCACAAAGTTGGTTCCTGGACTTAGAAAAATGCAGAAATTCAATGATGACATGTATAATGTAAAAACATTTAACGCGTCTCCTTACCCTCTAGATATGGCCATCATAAATCGCTCTGACAAGAAAGTTTGGGAAGCACAAGTTGCCTTTATCCAAAAAAATATTACAAGTGATGTTATAGATAATGCATTCAATGGTTTACCAAAAGAAGTTATTGACGATACAACACTATCTATCAAAAAAATGTTAAAAAATAGGCTTAGTAATTTGCCTAAAATTGCTGAAGACTATCGCAATCATTTGGCTAAATACGGAGTTGTTAAAGGAACTGATAAAGACAATTGGTTTGAAATTGAACGCCTACCAAATGGTTATACTTCGATAAAAACATATAATATCAAAAATGGAAAAAAAGGGACTTTGACATTTCACAGAACATTTTCTAAACAAAATACTAAAGAAATTTGGGTGTATGCACTTGATGATGAAGATGTGTTTGAAGTTATTGGTGTAAATAGTAATGTAATTACTTTGCGTCTTATTGGTGGTCAAAATAACGATATCTATAATATTGAAAGCGGTAAAAAGGTTACAGTTTATGATTATAAAACCAAGAAAAACACTTTTAAAACTACTAAAGGGAATCATCATTTGCATAGTAATTATGACGTAAACACTTATAATTATAAAAAATTAAAATCAAGCCAGAACCAATTAATTCCAATAATAGGCTCAAATCCTGACGATGGTTTTAAAATTGGAATAAACAACACCTATACTGTTTATGGTTTTGAAAGAAACCCATTTACAAAGCAGCATCGATTAAATGCAACCTACTATTTTGCTACCAATGGTTTTGATATAAATTATGCTTTTGAGTCTGCAAATATTTTCAATAAATGGAATTTGATTTTAGAAGGTAAAATTACCAGCCCTAATTATAGTATAAATTATTTTGGATTTGGTAATAACTCAATAAATAACGAAGAAACATTTGATGCTGACTATCATAGAGTAAAAATGAGTACGTATGCATTTTCACCTTCACTAAACTGGAAAGGAAGAATGGGTTCAGAATTCAAAATTGGCGCTTCTTATGAAGGAATAAAAGTCGAAAAAACAACTGGACGTTTTATCAGTACATTTACAAATCTTAATGAGAATAGAAAAAACTATTTAGGCGTTAATGCTTTATATCATTATGAAAATTATGATAACAAAGCTTTTCCTACAATGGGAATGGCAACAACCCTTGAAACTAATTGGCAAACAAACGTTGATGATTCTGATGAAAATCAAATATCAATAACACCTACATTAAGTATTGATCATAAACTTACTGCAAATGGTAAAGTTGTTTTGGCTACCAAATTGAAAGGAAATATAATTCTTGGAGATAATTTTGCATTTTACAACGCTGCAAGTATTGGAGGTAAAGATGGATTGAGAGGCTATAGAAATCAACGTTTTATAGGGAATAGTTCTTATTATCAAAATACTGATCTACGCTTTAATTTAACAGAGTTAAAAACTGGTTTACTACCACTTCAAATAGGTGTTTTTGGTGGATTCGATTACGGAAGAGTTTGGTTAAAAAACGAGTCATCAAATGATTGGAAAACTTCTTATGGAGCAGGTTTTTGGTTAGTAGGTGCTCAAATGTTAAATTTAAATTTCTCTCTTTTTGATTCTAAAGATGGAACACAATTTAATTTCGGGTTAGGCTTTCAATTTTAATATCCTATTTCTATAAATATTCATTCTAATTTTAAAACTCATGAAATAAATACTATTTCTAAACTTAAATTACAAAAAAATGAAAAAAATTGCCTTTTTCTTATTTTTACTTTTAAATAGTTCAATCTACTCACAACAGATTATCAATCATACCATAGATTCCTATGAACTAGACCAAAAAAGGGATGTTCGTATTTACCTTCCTGATTCATATGAAGAAGATACAGAAAGACAATATCCAGTTACGGTTGTATTCGATGCTGAGTACTTATTTGATGTGTATGTAGGAAATTCAATTTTATTTGCTCAAAAAGATAAAGCACCGGAACAGATAATTATTGGAATCAATCAGAATTACAATGACATGCGTTATAAAGATTGCGCATTTGACAAGAACACAAGTTATCCAACTGGAAATAGTGAATCTTTTTATCGATTTATACGAAGTGAAGTACTAGCTTATTTGGAAGAAAATTACCGAGTTTCACCTTTCAGAACTATTGTAGGAAATACTTTAACTGCCAATTTTACGAACTATTTCTTCATTGAAGATAGTCCAGGATTCAATGCTTTTATCAATATCAATCCCAATTACGCTCCTGACATGTCATCTTTATTGGTTTCCAATGCACAAAATGTGAGTAAGAATTCCTACTATTACTATCTTAATGGAGGTGATTACATTTCAGAAAAAAGAGCCAAAGGTATCGCAGATACACATGCACAATTGGACGGAATAAACAACGAAAAATTCAATTATAAATACGATGATCTTTCGGGAGCAACTTCAATTTCTTCCATAGGACAGGCTATTCCTAGAGCTATGGCATTTATATTTGACATATACTCTTCTATTTCCAAAGAAGAATTCAACAACAAGATCAAAGACTTATCTCCTCCAGATGCAATCGCATATTTAGAGAATAAATATGTAGATATCGAATATCTTTTTGGAACCAATCTAGGGATGAGAGAACGTGATATTTACGCCTTGGAATCCATCATTATCGATAAAGAAAATGGAGATTATTTGCGTGATTTTGGCGAGATGATTGCAAGATTGTATCCGGAATCTCATTTAGGGGATTATTATATCGGATTGAGTTTTGAAATGAAAGAAAAATACAAACGTGCTTTGGAAGCTTATAAAGAAGGCTATATGAAAATAACAGGAGATATAGATGCTGCAGAAAAATTTTACAGCAATGTAGAGCGTGTTGCTAGAAAGATTTAATTATACCATAAAAATGAAAAGAAACCTATTAATTATCTGTTTGACAATTTATAATTTGTCAATAGCACAAGATATTAACACTACTGTAAAAATAAATGTTGAACCTATAGATGAAAATCTATATAGTTTTACAACATTAGTTGACATTGATGCAACAAATGTTAAAAGCCAAGGGAATACTGGTACTTGTTGGAGTTTTTCAGCATCTTCTTTTTTAGAATCTGAAATTTATAGAAACACAGGAAAATTTATAGATATTTCAGAAATGTATACAGTACGAAATGCCTATTTAGATAAAGCATGGGTGTATGTTATGCGACAAGGAAAAGCACAATTTAGTGATGGAGGATTAGGGCATCATACCTTAAAAAGCATTCAAAATAACGGTTTGGTACCTGAAAGTGAATATTCTGGATTATTTGGAGAGGATAAAAAACATAATCATGATAATCTGACTAAAAACATTCAAGTAGTATTGGACGCATATATTAAAAATGATAAAGATTCTGATATCCCAAATTGGAAAGAAGCGACAAATACAATTTTAGACAAAAAATTAGGAAAAAAAATTGAAGAATTCGTATATGAAGGAAAAGTTTATACTCCAGAGTCATTTCTTAAAATGACCCAAATCAATGCCTCAAATTATGTTACAATTACTTCATTTTCACACACTCCTTATTATCAAAGTTTTATTTTGAATATTCCAGACAATTATGATTTTGGAAGTTTTTATAATGTTCCGCTTGAAGAGTTTAATACAATTGCGCAAGATGTACTTAAAAAAGGGTATTCAATTGAATGGGATGGTGATGTGAGTGAAGCAACATTTTCAGCAAAAAAAGGAATTGCAGTTTTCCCAAAAAATCTAGAAAATAACAAAATTTCACTTACTCAAATATCTGACGAAGCACAAGTTACACAAGAATTACGTCAACAAGAATTTGAAAATTACAACACGACAGACGATCACTTAATGCATATCATAGGAATTGTAAAAGACCAAAAAGGTAATACGTATTACAAAGTAAAAAATTCTTGGGGAACTGAAAGTAACCGTATTGGAAATGGTGGCTATATTTATATGAGTGAAACCTATTTTAAAATGAAATCTATCTCCATTATGGTACATAAAGATGCACTATCTAAAGAAATCAAAGAAAAATTAAAACTTTAATTAATCTCTTTTTATCATTTGAATACCAGAATCTTCTATTGTGAGTAGTTTCAACCTATACAGTCCACCTATTGCATTTTTAAAGGCTTTTTTACTCATATTGAGTTGGTATTTAATATCGTCAGGAGAACTCTTATCGTGCAATGGAATAAAACCATCTTCCGCTTTTTTTAAAGCATTTAAGATTTTAATTTCGTTTTCTACCAATGTCTTTTTAAATCCTATAGGCTGCAAACTCACATCAATTCCACCATCTTCACGGATTTTCTTGATATAACCTACAATTTCTTCACCTTCAGCAATTTTCACGTACAACTCGTTTATGTACAATAACCCTTCCTCTTCCTTATCAATCAATACCGTAAATCCCAATTTTGATTGTCTTCCTATAATTAAATCTACCTTGTCTCCTACTTCGTAATTCATATTATTTATTTTCTAATGTCACTCCGAGTAATTTGATTGAGTTCCCGAAATCAAATTGTATCAAGAAATTCTCAAATTTAACCTGTTTTCGATACGATTTTATGGTTTTGGCTCCACTCAAACATCAAAAAATCAGTCGAACTGGCATTACTTTTATTATTTCATTGCTTTAAAATATGCCTTCAATACACCATCGTTTTCATCACTTGGTGTAAATACCTCAACCAACTTCGGCTTGTCTGATTCCGAATAAAAATCAGGCAAAGATACATTTAATTGATCGATACTCGCAACAGATTGATATT
This sequence comes from uncultured Flavobacteriaceae bacterium, assembly GCA_905479835.1. Classification (GTDB taxonomy): domain Bacteria; phylum Bacteroidota; class Bacteroidia; order Flavobacteriales; family Flavobacteriaceae; genus Urechidicola. Next base: position 4,915 of record CAJQNZ010000037.1, on the reverse strand, counting down.
CGAATCCGTACATCTTACATAAATGTTCTGCAGTCAATCCATGAGGCGTTTCGAAATATTCCAATGCATTGGATTCTTTGGGTCCTGGAATGACCTTGAAAATTCCGCCTCCATTGTTATTAATCAAAATAATTCTAAAGTCTTTACGGATGTACTGATTCCACAATGCATTGCTATCATAGAAAAAACTAACATCTCCTGTTATAAAAACGGTTTGGTTTTCAACGAGTAAAGAGGCTCCAACAGCAGTACTTGTACTTCCATCAATTCCACTGGTTCCTCGATTACAGAATACTTGCCAAGATTTTTTTATGTCAAATAACTGTGTATATCGTATGATTGAACTATTACTCAATTGCAATTGCACCTTCTCAGGAATGGATTCTAGAACTATTTCAAATACTTTTAAATCGGAATAGGCGCATTGCGCCAAAAAGGCATTATGATTCTTAGCTCGTGATTCTTTAATTTTTAACCATTGATTTCTATACTCACTTGATTTTTCTTTGGTCAAAAAGAAAAACTGACTGAAAAATAATTCTGGCGAAACGTCAAAATGTTTTTCCAGACAGAAATACGTGTCAAACGCCTTCTGAGCATCCACATGCCAATGATGTGTAGGCTGAAATTTTCGCAAATATTGTTTTATTTTTTTAGAAACAATCATACCACCAAGACTCAATACAATTTCAGGTTGCAATGCTTCCAGTTCAGTATCAGTCAATGTAAAAATAACTTTATCAATACTATTGATAAAATGAGTATTGTGAAGATTGGAAGTAGTTTCAGTGAGTACAATAACCGACTCATCTTGAATGATTTTATCGAGTTGAAGTTGTAGTAATTCGCTAGGAAAATTGGACCCAACCAATACCATTTTCTTAGAAGCAAGATTCCAAGTATCGGCATAGGTTTGCAATTCATCCACTTGAATAGGTTGCTCTTCTATGGTGTTTTTTATTTTGTCAAAAGAAATTATTTCATCGTCAGTTTCATAAAGCGGTTCGTCCATAGGAACATTGATATGCACAGGACCTTTTTCAAGTGCAGCAACAGTCAATGCATAATTGAGCAAATTCAGATTTTCTTCTATCAGACCGTTATTATCGACAAGATTGGCAGAAAATAGAATATGATTCTCATAGACATCTTCTTGACGTATGGTCTGACCATCACCTCTATCAATTAAATGAGAAGGTCTATCAGCAGAAATCACAACTAGTGGTATATCACTATAAAAAGCCTCTGCAACTGCTGGATAATAATTCAATAATGCCGATCCTGAAGTACATACAATAGCAACAGGTTGCTTTAATTGCTGTGCCATTCCTAAGGCTACAAATGCCGCACAACGCTCATCCACAATACTATATGTTTTTATAGATGGATGATTTAAAAAACCAATGGTTAAAGGTGCATTACGAGAACCTGGAGAAATCACCACATGCTCGATGGAATGTGAAATGCAAGTTGCAATAACATGCTGCGCAAGTTCTTTTTTAGGATATTGAGACATTTAACAATTTATTTATTTCTATTTAAAACACTAATTACTAAATGCTTGACTGTTTCCATTTCTTCAGGTTTACTTGAAGCTATAAAAAGAGTTAAACTCGCAAGTGTATCATTACTAATTATAGGTACATTATGTATGTTGAAAAGCATCTTATTCTGTTGTAAAAATTTTAAAAAACATGCCGCTGCAATCCGTTTATTACCATCAACAAAGGAATGGTTTTTTACAACTAAATATAGAAGCATTGTGGCTTTTTCTTCTAATGATGGGTAAAAATCATCTTCTCCAAATCCTTTTGTGATTTGGGCAATAGAACTCTGAAAACTTTTATCTTTTTCTTGACCAAATACTTCACTATCAAATTCTGCTACCATCTGATTGATGAGTTTTTGGTAATCTTCTATACTTGGGTAATCAACTTCTTTTTTAGTTAAGCCTTTAATATCCAATTGTTCGTGATCATAATCATCTAATAATCTTAACCCTTTAGCAAAAACATTCAACCATTGATTATCTGTTATTTTTTCTTCAATAGTTCTATTTAAAATAGTGATACCGTCTTTTAATATTTGTACTTCTTGTTCTTTTTGTGCTAATCGTTTTTCGTTTACCGCATATCCTTTAACCAAATATTCTTTTAAAATAGTATTTGCCCATATTCTAAAAGCAGTTCCTTTTTTAGAATTTACCCTATAACCTACAGATACTATTGCATCAAGATTATAAACACTTATATTTCTTTTAACTTCTCTATTTCCTTCTAGTTGAACTTGTGCTATTTTTGCACAAGTTGCTTTTTTTTCTAATTCATTTGATTTATAAATGTTTCTTAAATGACGACCAATAGAGGTTCTATCGGTATCAAAAAGTATTTCAAGTTGATATTGATCTAGCCATACCGTTTCTCCTTCAAGTTTTACATCTATTGTAACACCAGAATCTTTATCTAGATAAATTTCTATTTGGTTTTTTTGTTCCATTTAAAATAACACAATTCGAGAACCTGGAGAAATCACCACATGCTCAATGGAATGTGAAATGCAAGTTGCAATGACATGCTGCGCAAGTTCTTTTTTAGGATATTGAGACATTCATTTCTTTTTATCGATTGCAAAGATACTCAAAGAAATTCAGAGAAGAATATTTTTTAAAAAATGAATGAATTTTTGGGGTTACGATTATCGAGTTTGTGTATGTTGAAGTTATATCCTTAAAGAATTATATACTATACATTTTATTGTGAAACGTTTATTTAAAATTTAAATTCAATTATTTGTTTGTTTATAGTTGTTCCTTTATAATAACCATCATAATTAAGAATCTGTCTTGTTATTTGAGTTTCGGGATCTGTCACTTCTCGAAAGTATTTTTGATTGATTGTTAAGAAGATTATGTCTTCTTCAAAGTTTATCCATTTAGAAAGATAAAAATTAATCGTATCGGCAATTTCATCATTTTTATGTTTCTCGTAGTTTTTCATTACCACACTAACAACTGAGAATTTTCCATATCTTAAAGAGTGCCCATAATTAACTATGCCATCTCGGTTATTGATTTCTTTTTTAAATTTCGCTTGTTTGGCATTTAATTCTAAATATACTTTGTAAGCAAAGACATATTCTTTTGCTCTTTTGGAATCATTTAAAGTATTATCAAAATTCTCTTTTTTAAATAATGTTTTAGCACCTCTTGATCTGGCTTGTGATGGTTGGCCACTTGATGCTAAAATTAGGCGAAGCATCAATTCTCTATCAATAATTTGATTTCTTCTTATGTAGTTATTCCTAAGTCCTTCACCAAATTCACCTGATTTTCTTTGATAAAATAATCCAAATTCATTGAAAATTAATTCTTGTAATTCTAATTGAACTTTATCATTTGATCTTCGGTCAGCTTCTGAAACTGCGGTTTGCTGATTTGTTGCTTTGGAAATAGCCTCAATAAGGTCTAATTTATTTCCATTTAATTCATTATCTTCTTCTGAAAATGTTATAACTTTAAGTAGAACTTCTTTTTTATCAAAAATATTTTCGTCTAATTTTCCATTTAGTACATCTGCATAAAGCAAACTTAAAGTATATGCTGTTTGACCACCGTTGATGATCTGAGGATTTTTTAGTATTAATTGACCGACACCAACTTTCCCAATTTTTTTATTAAGATTAGTTTCGTCCGACAGAGTAGTTATTCCGTTATTAAATAAAGCAAATTCATTGGTTTTTTTTGAGATTATTGTATTTGCTATTTCGGAATTAACAGTACCTTTTGCCATATCCAAATAACTTCTAGGATTATATTTTAGAATTGAGTTTTTATACTTATGAAGTGTTTTTGCAATTTCAAGTGTAGGTACAAAAAGTACAGAAATCTCACAATCTTTGAATTCTGTTTCGACTGAATAACTTATATCTTCAGAGTTTTTATCTTCTAAGTTTAGATAAATTGCTAATTCTGAAGAATTATAAAATGTACCTGAAACAATAGGGAAGATCAATTCATTATAACATCTGTTGTAATTAAATTCAGAAACTCTATTACCATCAGCCAATTTTTTTAATTTGTTTTGAGAAACATCTTTTGTATTTGCCATTATTACGATCTCATATTTGTATCGACCAATGTCTGAAATGTCTTGGAATTCATGAATCAAATTTTGAATCTTAGAATTATACTTAACTCCATGTTCATATTTAGTTTGACCTTCTGTAATTCGATCAATATCCATATTGATTAGTTCTTCATACTTTATTTCACGACTTTGGAAGTTTTCTTCATTTGTTCTAAACTTTGCTTGAAGAAAGTATATTGTTTTATTTTTATCATCAATATAATAACCATCTATCCCACCATCATTTGTTCCATCAGTAACATATTTTTCTCTTTCATCAAAGCCTAATAGACCAAATTTTACTTTTAGAAATAAATGTATGAAAGCTCTAGATCGAGCATCATTAAGTTTATGTATTTCAGTTACTAAAGGATGGTAGAACTTGTAATTCTCAGGAGCTTCTTTCCGAAGAACATCTAAAATATTTATAAAAGTATTGTATTTACTCATCATTTGATTTTTAAGTTAAACAATTTCAAAATAAAGTGAATTTGTAGGATGATAAGCGAAGATATCTATTTTTCTGCAATAAATCAATCCCTGAAAACCGTGATATTTAAAAATCTTGAAATGTCAGTTCGAGTGGTTTTTTGTTCTATTGAGCAAAGCAGAAATAGCATAAAAAATTGTATCGAGAACTCTTGTTTAAATAAAACCCCTGTTCTCGATACAAATTTCACTCATATCCATTCGCAAAAATTCACTCGAACTGACGATAAATAAAAATAATTAAAAAAAGTTGGAGAATTTATAAATGTAAAGTATATTTGTCATTAAGTAAAGTATTTTAT
>CAJQNZ010000036.1 GCA_905479835.1 uncultured Flavobacteriaceae bacterium | reverse complement strand
GGAATTCTATTTTGAACATAAGCAAACATTGCTGCAAAACTCTTTCTGTAGAATTCACCAGCTTTATCTTTTCCTGACACTAAAACTTTGAAACGATCAACTACTTTGTCTATAGTTTTTGTTAATTCTAATGTTGCGAATTTTGCACGTTTCTTTTCTCTATATTCTAATGTATCTAAATCTAATGATAATATATTTCTTTTACCATTAGCATCTTTTGTCATTTTATAAAAACCTTGTTTGGTTTTACTTCCTAACATTTTGTTTTCCATCATGTGATTTACAAAATCAGGAATTACAAATTGTTCTCTCATTTCATCTTCAGGACAGTTGTCCTTTACACCATTTGCCGTATGAACCAAAGTGTCTAAACCTACAACATCAATAGTTCTAAAGGTTGCAGATTTTGGACGACCAATAACTGGTCCAGTCAATTTATCTACTTCTTCGATTGTTAATCCCATTTCTTTTACAACATGAAATAGATTCATGATACCAAAAATTCCAATTCTGTTACCAATGAAAGCAGGAGTATCTTTTGCTAAAACGGAAGTTTTGCCTAAAAATTTATCTCCGTAATTCATTAAGAAATCTGTAACATCTTGTTTGCATTTTGGTCCAGGAACTACTTCAAATAACTTTAAGTATCTCGGTGGATTAAAAAAGTGAGTTACAGCAAAATGCTGTTGAAAATCTTCACTTCTTCCTTCGTTCATAAACTTAATAGGAATTCCTGAAGTGTTTGAAGTTATCAATGTTCCAGGAGTTCTATGTTTTTCTAATTTTTCAAAAACTTGTTGTTTGATGTCAAGTCTTTCAACAACAACTTCCATGATCCAATCAACATCTTTTACCTTAGCAATATCATCATCAAGATTACCTGTAGTAATTCTACTGGCAAACTTTTGATGATATATAGGTGAAGGTTTTGATTTTAAAGATGCTGTTAAAGCATCATTTACCAATCTATTTCTTACTACTTTGTCTTCAAGAGTAAGTCCTTTAGCCTTTTCTTTATCGTTTAATTCTCTTGGAACTATATCCAATAATAAAACATCCACACCAATGTTGGCGAAATGGCAAGCAATTCCGCTCCCCATAATTCCGGAACCAATAATTGCAATTTTCTTTATATTTCGTTTCATTCTATAATATGTTAAGCAACGCTATTTTCAGGCTTGAAAATAACTTTTTTGTTAATTAGTTTATTTATTATATCTGTAACTTCGAAGAAGTTATTTATTTTTTCTTCTGAGACATTAGCACGGACAGCATCATTAAACTGCAATACAGTTTCTTTGGATATTGCACGTTTTTCTATACCGTATTTTGTCAATTTTATAAGAACGCTTCTACCGTCTTCAGGGTTTTTCTCTCTATAAATTACTCCTTTATCTTCCATGCTCTTCAAGATTCTTGATAGACTAGTTGATTCCATTCCCATCTGAGGACCTAATGAAGTTGAAGGAGAACCATTTTCAAAGTCAATACTTAATAATACGAATGCTGCAGCCATCGTGCTATCATGCTTGGATGCTTGTTCGTTATACATTTTAGCAACTGCTTGCCAAGTTGCTCGAAGGTGATGATCTATAGTTCTTTCTTTTAACATTCCTCAAATATATAAAAAAATGTTATGCGCGCATAGTAAATTGCAAAAAAGTTATGCGTGCATAGTAAATTATTTAAATATTTCTTAAATATAAATGAATAGAGTGGAAGGTTTATTGCAAAAATGTATCTTTGAAAAAACGTTTATATTAGATGAGTGATTTATTAGTTGCTGAAAATATTGTTAAAAGTTATGGAGATTATACAGCATTAAATAAAGTGTCTATAGCTGTTCCAAGAGGTAGTATATTCGGATTACTAGGTCCGAATGGTGCGGGAAAGACAACATTAATTAGAATAATTAATCAAATTACGCTTCCTGATCATGGAAAAATCTACTTAGATGGAGAAGAATTAAAACCAGATCATGTTCAACAAATAGGATATTTGCCAGAAGAAAGAGGGTTGTATAAAAGTATGAAAGTAGGAGAGCAGGCACTTTATCTTGCTCAATTGAAAGGGTTGTCAAAATCTGATGCAAAAAAGAGATTGAAATATTGGTTTGAAAAATTTGAAATAGGAGATTGGTGGAATAAAAAGGTACAGGAACTTTCAAAAGGGATGGCGCAAAAAATACAATTTATTGTAACGGTAATGCATCAGCCAAAATTGTTGATTTTTGACGAACCTTTTAGTGGTTTTGATCCAATAAATGCCAATTTAATTAAAGACGAAATCTTACAATTAAGAGATGAAGGTGCAACGGTGATTTTTTCTACACATCGTATGGAGTCTGTTGAAGAACTATGTGAATATATTGCTTTAATTGACAAGTCTAATAAAATTTTAGATGGAAAATTAAGTGATATTAAACGTGATTTTAGAACGAATACATTTGACATTGCTTTGGATACCAATAACCGGAATATTGATGTTAAAGCTGAAATATCTTCTAAGTTTCAGGTTTCTGAAACTACCATCAATACATTAGGAAACGATCTAGCTTTAAAGATAAAACTCGAAGAGGGTACTTCTTCCAATGACTTGTTGAATTACCTTTCAACTAAAGGTAAGATTGCACACTTTGCTGAACAAATTCCCAATGCAAATGATATTTTTATAAAAGCCGTAAATCAGAATAAATAGATGAGCAAATTAAAATTAATAATACATCGCGAGTTTATTGCTAAAGTAAGAAATAAAACATTTCTAGTGATGACCATTTTAAGTCCATTATTGGTTATAGGAATGAGTGCTTTTATTGGTTATTTAGGAAAATTAAATCAAGAAAATGTAAGGATAATTGCATACTTAGATGAGTCAAAGTTATTCGAAGATCAAGATTTTGAAGATACAGAGTCTGTGAAATATTTAAATTTTTCTGAGGATGATTATGAAGTTGCTAAGACTAAAGTTGATCTAAGTGATTATTTCGGTTTACTATATATCCCTAAAAAAGATAGTATAAAAGATATTGCTTCAAATGTTGAATTTTATTCAAAAAAATCTCCAAATATTGTTGTAATAAATTCATTAGAAAATAAAATTGAAGAAAGATTGAGGCAAGTAAAAATGGCTCAACTAGGAATTGATGTTGAAAAGTTAAATGATTCTAAAATAAATGCAGATATAAAGTTATTAGATTTTGAAGGAGAAAAATCCTCAAAACTCGTGAATACTTTAAAGAGTGTTTTAGGAATGGCTGGAGGATATATGATTATGATGTTTATCATTATATATGGTGCTATGGTTATGCGGAGTGTGATTGAAGAAAAAACTAGTCGAATTGTTGAGGTTATTATTTCGTCAGTGAAACCATTTCAATTAATGATGGGTAAAATTATTGGTACTGCTCTTGCTGGATTGTTACAATTTACAATTTGGGGAGTTTTATTATTGATTGTAATGGTTGTTGCTTCTTCTGTTTTTGGAGTTGACACCTTAAATGTTCAAGGAGTAAGTGTTCCAACTGAAGAGGCTGAAGTAATGAAATCTATAGCAAAAAGTGATGCTCAACTTGTATTTGAAGAATTAAAAAATTTGCCGATTGCAACCATGTTTTTCTCCTTTATAATTTATTTCATTGGAGGGTATTTATTATATAGTTCTATTTATGCAGCAATCGGAGCAGCAGTAGACAATGAAACAGATACACAACAGTTTATGTTGCCAGTAATTATTCCATTAATGCTTGGAGTATATATAGGATTTGCTTCTGTAATAAGTGATCCTCACGGACCTGTAGCGACTATTTTTTCAATGATTCCTTTCACTTCTCCCATAGTTATGTTAATGCGGATTCCATTTGGAGTTGCTTGGTGGGAAATAGTAATTTCATTATTACTATTGATTGGGACTTTTTTATTAATTGTTTGGTTTGCCGCTAAGATTTACCGTGTAGGAATTCTAATGTATGGAAAAAAACCTAGTTATAAAGAATTGTATAAATGGTTAAAATATTAATATGGAAAAGATAAATCAGTTTTTAAATTACACTTTTTATTTTACTGAAAATATAAACATTTCAATTAAGGCTATTATTGTAGTAGTAATTGCTTTGGTATTGACATCAGTATTCTTAAGAGTGTTTCGGAAATTAATCACAAGAAAATTACCTCAGAATGACAAAGTAATATTTATATCATTTTTCAGTTACGTGAAATGGATTATTTATTTAATAATATTTCTTGTGACATTGCATACAGGAGGAGTTAATGTTACTGCAATTTTTGCCGCATCAGCAGCATTATTAATAGGTGTAGGTCTTGCACTGCAGACATTATTTCAAGATATTATTTCTGGAGTTTTTATACTATTAGATCAATCTGTTCATGTTGGAGATATTATTGAATTGGATGGAAAAGTAGGTAGAGTTGAAGAAATTAAATTAAGAACTACAAGAGCAGTCACATTTGATAATAAAGTATTGGTCATTCCTAATCATCTTTATCTGACCAATAGTTTATACAATTGGACTCAAAATGGAACAGAGACTAGAGAAAATGTTCAAGTAGGAGTTGCTTATGGAAGTGATACAACACTCATAAAAAAAATTTTGACAGAAGTTGCATTGTCACATCCCAAAGTATATCAGCATCCTGCTCCAATGGTTTTATTTACTGATTTTGGTGAATCAGCGTTAATATTTAAGTTGATTTTTACATTAAATGATAGTTTTGCTTCATCAATCCCTAAAAGTGAAATTCGATTTGAAATTGATAAAAAGTTTAGAGAGCAAGGAATTCAGATTCCATTTCCACAAAGAGATATTCATATTATTCAAAAAGGGCAAAGTATTTGATAAATGAATATTAAAACAATTTAAATTAGAAAACATATGGCAAAAATATTAATCATAGAAGATGAATCGGCAATACGTAGGGTATTGACCAAAATTATTTCAGAAGAGAATGAAACGTATGATGTTAAAGAAGCTGTAGACGGCCTAGAAGGTATAGAGAAAATAATGAATGATGATTATGATTTAATATTATGTGATATTAAAATGCCAAAAATGGATGGTGTAGAGGTATTGGAAAAAATAAAAAAAATCAAACCAGAAATTCCAGTTGTCATGATTTCAGGGCATGGTGATCTTGATACTGCAGTAAATACTATGCGTCTAGGAGCGTTTGACTATATTTCAAAACCACCAGATTTAAATAGATTATTAAATACGGTAAGAAATGCGCTAGACCGTAAAGAACTTGTTGTAGAAAACAAATTGCTAAAGAAAAAGGTAAGTAAAAAATATGAGATGATTGGAAATAGTAAAGCAATCAATCATATAAAAGAAATCATTGAAAAAGTTGCCGCCACCGATGCTCGCGTTCTGATTACTGGACCAAATGGAACAGGAAAAGAATTGGTTGCACATTGGCTTCACGAGAAAAGTAACAGAACAAAGGCGCCAATGGTTGAAGTGAATTGTGCAGCAATTCCGTCAGAATTGATAGAGAGTGAATTGTTTGGTCACGTAAAAGGATCTTTTACTGGTGCAAATAAAGACAGAGCAGGAAAATTTGAAGCAGCCAATGGAGGGACTATTTTTCTTGATGAAATAGGTGATATGAGTCTTTCGGCTCAAGCCAAAGTTTTACGTGCATTACAAGAAAGTAGAATAAGTAGAGTAGGAAGTGATAAGGATATTAAAGTAGATGTAAGGATTGTTGCAGCAACAAATAAAGACTTGAAAAAAGAAATTGCAGAAGGTCGTTTCAGAGAAGATTTATACCATCGATTGGCAGTGATTTTAATTAAAGTACCGTCATTAAATGATAGACGAGATGACATTCCATTATTGATTCATTTCTTTGCTTCCAAAATTGCAGAAGAACAAGGTACAGCGGTAAAATCATTTTCCAATAAAGCAATTAAGTTGTTGCAAGAATATGATTGGACAGGAAATATCAGAGAATTGAGAAATGTTATTGAACGGTTGATAATTTTGGGAGAAAGTAAAGTGTCAGAAAATGATATAAAACTATTTGCAAGTAAATAAATAAAAAATAGATGAATACCTATAAAGTAACAAATCCTATTTCGCTGAAGAATTCAATTACAAAAGAAGTAGTAGAAGATGCAGAACAAAAATTAAAAAAACTTAGAAAAAAAATAAGCAAACGTCAAGACGCAATGTATGCTCATGGTAAATATAGTATGTTGATCTGCTTGCAAGGAATGGATACATCTGGCAAAGATAGTTTGATTCGTGAAGTTTTTAAAGATGTAAATGCACGAGGAGTTGTAGTTTACAGCTTTAAAGTACCTACAGAACAAGAGTTAAAGCATGATTTTATATGGCGTCATTATATTGCACTTCCAGAACGAGGAAAAATAGGTGTATTTAATAGAACTCATTATGAAAATGTATTGGTAACTCGTGTGCATCCTGAATATATAATGGGAGAAAATATTCCTTCTGTCAAAAGTGTTGCAGACTGTGACGATGCTTTTTATCATGGAAGAATGGATTCAATAAATGAATTTGAAAAACATATTGTAGCAAATGGAACGATTGTATTAAAGTTCTTTTTGAATTTGTCAAAAGAAGAACAAAAAAAGAGGTTGTTACGAAGGTTGGATATTCCAGAAAAAAATTGGAAATTTTCTGCAGGAGATTTAAAAGAACGAAAATTATGGGATCAATACCAATATTGCTATGAAGATGCAATCAATCGAACATCCAAAGCGCATGCACCATGGTATATTGTTCCTGCTGACGACAAACCTACTGCAAGATTAATCGTAGCCAATGAAGTATATAAGGCTTTAAAATCTAGAGAAGATATAAAAGAACCTACGTTGCCTGCCAAATATCAAGCAGAAATTGAGAATTGGAAAAAAGAGTTGAATGATGAGTAATTTTCTGTTAAAAACTCCTCAATAAATCTCAATTATTTAACATTTATGTACCATTAATAATTCCTATTTTTATAGAGAATTAAAACAAATCAATGACTTCATTAAATTTAAAAAAACCGATTGTATTTTTTGATCTTGAAACAACAGGAATCAACATTGCAAAAGATCGAATTGTAGAAATTTCTATTTTAAAAATACTACCAAACGGAAATAAAGAAAGTAAAACATGGTTGGTCAATCCAGAAATGGAGATTCCTACGGAAGCCTCAGACATTCATGGAATAACCAATGAAAAAGTGGTGACAGAACCTACTTTTAATGAGTTGGCTTTCAAGGTAAGTGAAATGATTGAAGGATGTGATCTTGCTGGATTTAATTCCAATCGTTTCGATATACCTTTATTGGCTGAAGAAATGTTGAGAGCAGAAGTAGATTTTGACATGAAAGATAGAGTTGCGATTGATGTGCAAGTTATTTTTCATAAAAAAGAACAGAGAACTCTTGGTGCTGGATATAAATTTTATTGTGATAAAGAATTGGTAGATGCACATTCTGCAGAAGCCGATACAATGGCAACATATGAGATATTATTGGCACAACTAGACGCCTATGAAGATTTAGAAAATGATGTGTCTAAATTGAGTGAATTTTCAACGCATAAAAAACGAGCAGATATGGCTGGTTTTATTATGTATGATGATGACGGTCAAGAAATTTTTACATTTGGAAAATACAAAGGGCATAAAGTAAGTGCTGTTTTAGATAAAGATAAAGGGTATTTCAATTGGATTCAGAATGCAGACTTTCCTTTGTATACAAAGAAAGTGTTACAGCAAATAAAAGAACGGTTAAACCCTCCAAAAAAGGAAAGTACATTGGAAGATTTACAAAGTAAGTTTAATCAAAAGCTTTAGAGATATTTGCTTTCAGGTTTCGACTGCGCTCAACCTAAAAAATAAACAATTGGTGCCTTCTCGTGTGCAGTCGAGAGTTAAAATAAAAATGAATATGATAGTACATTTTGATGCTTTACCACATGACGCAAGAGTTTGGATATATCAATCCAATCGAGAATTCACCGATGTTGAAGTAACTCAAATTGCTTCAAAAATCGAAGAATTTATGGCTACTTGGAAGCGTCATGGAGATGATTTAAAAACATCTTATGTGATTAAATACAATCAATTTATTGTGCTAGGAGTTGATGAAAGCTTCAATAATGTTTCTGGTTGTTCTATTGATTCTTCTGTACATTTTATGCAGCAATTAGAAAAAGAGTACGGTATAGACGTGACCAATAAAATGAATACTGCTTTTAAAGTTGGAGGGAATATTAACATCGTTTCTTTGTCCGATTTTCAGAAGTATGTCAAAGAAGGAAAAATTACTAGTGATACAACTGTTTTTAACAATATGGTTCAGTCTAAAGTTGATTTTGATTCCAAATGGGAAGTTTCGGCTACAGAAAGTTGGCACAAGCGATTTTTTGGCACAGTAATTTCATAGTAATAAATTGTAATCTATTATTGACTATATAATAGAAAAATCGAATTGAATGAGAAAGAGAATATTTTTTATTGCGCTATTTTTTATAGTGTTTTTTACTAATGCTCAAAGTCTAGATCCACTATTGACAGATGATTATGAGGCTCAAGAAGAATGGGTTTTGGGTCTGATGGATTCAATGACTGTAGAAGAGAAGATAGGACAACTATTTATGGTAGCTGCTTATTCTAATCTTGATGAGAAACATGAAAAATTCATTTCTGATTTAATTGAAGAGTATCATCTTGGTGCGCTCATTTTTTTACAAGATCAACCTATAAAACAAGCCGAACTGACCAATAAATATCAATCACTTTCTAAAATCCCATTATTAATTGGGATTGATGCAGAATGGGGATTGAACATGAGATTGAAAGAGACTTTTCGTTATCCATGGAATATGACTTTAGGAGCAGTCCGAGATGATAAATTGATTGAAGAATTTGGGAAACAAGTTGGAAAACATTGTAAGAGAATGGGAATTCATATCAATTTTGCTCCAGTTGTTGATGTAAATACCAATCCAGATAATCCGATTATTGGGAATAGATCATTTGGTGAAAATCATATTGATGTAGCCCATAAATCAATTGCTTTTTCCAATGGAATTCAGAGTGAAAATGTAATGGCATGTGCCAAGCATTTTCCTGGTCATGGAGATACTTCAAAAGATTCACATTATACACTACCAGTTGTAGATTTTACAGAGCAACGACTTGACTCTATAGAATTGTATCCATATAGAAAAATAATAGATGCTGGAATAGGAAGTGTAATGGTTGCACATCTTGGAGTTCCAAGTATTGAGCCCAATGTTGACTTGCCTTCTTCACTTTCACATAATGTAGTAACTGGATTGTTGAAACAAAAAATGGGATTTGAAGGGTTGATCATAACAGATGCAATGAATATGAAAGCATCTGCAGATTTTTCAACTTCCGAAGATATAAATTTGGAAGCAATATTGGCAGGAAATGACTTATTGGATATTCCACTAGATGTTCCGAAAACGGTTGCTAAATTTAAAGAAGCGCTTGCTTCAGGAGTATTGACAATAGAGCGTCTTGATGAATCGGTCAAGAAAATATTAAAAACTAAATATTGGGCAGGTTTGCATAAATATCAACCCATTGAAATGCATAATTTATTAACTGATATTAATACGATTGAGGATGAATTATTACATAGAAAACTGGTTGAGAATTCTATTACATTGTTGAAAAATGACAATGATATTTTTCCAATTAGAAATCTTGACAGTCAAAAAATTGCTTATATAAGATTAGGAGATGATGATGATACAGATTTTGTAAGAATGCTTAAAAATTACACCAAAGTTGATGTTATAGAGTCAGATAAACTAGACGGAGTAATGGCATTGTTAAAGCCTTATAATTTAGTAATTGTAGGATTTCATAAGTCCAATGCGCATCCATGGAAAGGGTATAAATTTGCAGAGAAAGAATTGGTATGGTTACAAGAAATTGCTAGAGTTAAAAAAGTAATTTTGGATGTTTTTGCAAGTCCATATAGTTTATTGCAACTAAAAACCTTTACCAATATTGAAGGTGTTCTAGTGTCTTATCAAAATAGTAAAGCATCACAAGAACTCTCTGCTCAGATGATTTTCGGAGCATTATCTACAAAGGGAAAACTTCCAGTTTCCATTAAAGAAGATTTTAATGAAGGTCATGGAATTATTTCTAACGAATTGAGAAGAATAGGCTATTCTATTCCAGAAGATGTAGGAATGGATCGTTTTAAATTACAACGAATTGATTCAATGCTTACTGCGATTGTAAGCGAAAAAATGGCTCCTGGAACACAAGTCTTAGTAGCTAGGAAAGGGAAAGTTATTTATCAAAGAAATATGGGATTTCATACAGATGAAAAAAAAAGTATCGTTGCAACTGATGATGTTTATGATGTTGCTTCTATGACCAAAATATTGTCATCTCTACCATTGATAATGAAACTAGATGAAGAAGAAATTTTAAGCCTTGACACAACGCTGGGTAGTCTTTTACCTGAATTAATAAATACCAATAAAGACACGTTAACTGTAAAAGAAGTATTATCACATTATGGGCGTTTAAAGGCTTGGATTCCATTTTATAGATCCACATTAGATAGTATTACCAAACAGCCTTCGGATGCATATTACAGCAAGAAACAGACTAAGAAATTTTCTGTTAAAGTTGCTAAGGATTTATATGTAAGAACAGATTATAGTAGCGATTCTATTTTTCAGAGAATTGCTGATGAAGAGCAGCGATCGAATCCTGGATACCGATATAGTGATTTATCGTATTATATATTTAAAAAATTTATTGAACGTCATTATGGTAAAAATTTAGACGGTTTAACTCAAGAATTTTTTTACAAATCATTGGGAGCAAATCGGACAGGATATTTGCCTTTGGAAAAATTCGAAAAAAATACAATCATTCCATCTGAAAAAGATGACTATTATAGGAATCAATTGGTTCATGGATATGTTCACGATCAAGGTGCAGCAATGATGGGAGGAATTGGAGGGCATGCTGGATTATTTTCTAATGCCAATGATGTTGCCAAGATTATGCAGATGTACCTCCAGAAAGGATATTATGGAGGTAAGCGATATTTTAATACCCAAACGATTGAAGATTACAATACACGATATTATGCAGATAAAAATGTGAGAAAAGGAGTAGGATTTGACAAACCACAATTAAATCCAAAAGTAAAAGCAACTTGTGGTTGTGTGTCCGAAAGTAGTTTTGGGCATAGTGGCTTTACAGGGACTTATACTTGGGCTGATCCTGAAACAGAAATAGTATATGTTTTCTTGTCCAATCGTGTCTATCCTACTGCAGAAAACAAAACATTAGTTCGGAAAAATATCAGAACACAAATTCAACAATATATTGTTGATGCAATTATAAAATAAAAAAAGCGACAAATTCAATTTGTCGCTTTTGTGAGTTTTTATGGTATAAGTTTTAGGCCTCCTTAACTATTTCAACAGCATGAGGATATGGTATTTCAATTCCTGCAGCGTCAAGTGCTTCTTTTACTTTTTCTGTAATCTCAAAATATACATCCCAATAATTTTCTGTCGTACACCATGGTCTTACTGCAAAATTAACTGAACTGTCTGCTAGTTCTAAAACATTGACAGTAGGAGTAGGATTTTGTAGTACTTTAGGATTGTCTGTTAAGACTTTCGTTAAAACATCTTTAGTTTGTTTAATGTCAGAATCGTAACCGACTCCAAATACTAGGTCTACTCTTCTGGTTCCTAAAGAAGAGTAGTTGATAATATTTCCATTTGATAATGCACCATTAGGAATGATAATTTCACGATTTGAAAGCCCTGTAATTTTGGTAGTAAAGATTTCAATTTCTTTAACAACCCCAATTTCTCCTTGTGCTTCAATCAATTCACCAACTTTGAACGGTTTAAAAATCATGATTAATGTTCCTCCAGCAAAATTTGCCAATGAACCTTGAAGTGCCAGTCCTACTGCTAAACCTGCTGCACCTATTATCGCAGCAAATGATGTTGTTTCAATCCCTAATTTGGATATGACCATTACCAGTAACATGATTTTTAAAGACCAACTTAATAAATTCCCTAAAAATCCTCTAAGGGTATCATCAACATTGCGTTTCTTCATAACCGTTTTAGTCATTTTTACAATAAAGTTTATGACTAGTATACCGATAATTAATATTGCCAATGCCGCAAGAACATTTGGCGAAAAATCAATTATAGTGTTTTTGATAATTTCTAGATAATTTTCCATTTTTTTTAAATTTTAAGAGGGCAAATTTAAGGTAGAAAATAGAAATTATGAAGTTAAAAGAGTTAATATTTTTAAAAAATTAATCTTTAGAAGTTTTGGTAGAAATGAGCGCAAGAAGTAATGAAAAGCAAACGTAAACGATAGCGATTTTATCTCCGTATAAGTATTTCAGCAATAATGATTGTAATAAATAGAATAGTGGAAATAAAGTGATTCCTAACCCAAATCTAATTGAACTTATAAACTCAGGTTCTGAAATTCCTTTTTGTAATTTTTTCCAAAATATCCAAGGTAAAAAACTGTTTGCAATAAAAAGATAGTAGAAACTGTTTTTTTTGATTTTTGTAGGAGACTGATATCCAGAAATACTGTGATTGTCATACTTTTCAATTGCTTCATTGGTGGAAATAGGGTCTAAATAATTTACATTCAATTGATCGAGTTTATAAACAGTTTTTTCATATTCATCACCATTTTTATCAATGTGAGTAGTAAGTACTTTCATGCTTTTATGAACAACATCTTTTAGAGAATTAGTTGATTTAAAAACATCTTGTTTATCCCAGTATTTATTGACTTCAATTGGTTTTCCATAGTAAATTGAAGCAGAACTAGGATAATCCGTAATGCGAGTATAATTTAATCCCACTGGAACAATATGAATAATTAAACTTGGATATTTTTCCAATGCTCCAAATAAAATTCGTGTAAAGCCTTTACTCAAGGGTCTTACTTTTCTCACTAGGTTATGACTACCTTCAGGGAAAATAAGCAACCCTTTTTGCTTATTTAAAATAGCCATACATTTTGCAAAAATTGCTTTATTCTTTGCTAGTGTCGTCCATCCATCTCGAACTCTGTAAATAGGAATCATTTGAACACTGTCAAAAAAAGCAATAATTAGTTTCTTTTTAAAAACTCCTGCACGAGTTATAAAATGAGTGTTTCGATTATTGGTGGCTGCAATAATTAAAGGGTCAATCAGTGCGTTTTGATGATTTCCTACAAATAATACAGCACCTTTTTTTGGTATGTTTTCTTGTCCTACAACTTTTAGTTTTTTGTAATAAAAAAATAAGCCTATACGTATGTAAAATTTAACTATATAATACCAAATAGTTTTCATATTAAACTATGCTTTTGCAGTTTTTACACTATCTTTTTTTGACCAATAACTTGCCAATAACAATCCAGATCCTATATCCCATATTCCCCAAAAAGCAACCAATAATGCCATTCCACCTAGATCCAATCCTTCAATTCCAAAAAAGAAATCAAAATAAAGTAGAAGCCCTAATCCAGAATTTTGTATTCCAGTTTCAATAGAAAGTGTTTTTTGATTTTGGTAACCTAGTTTCATAAATTTTGCTACATAGAATCCTGATATATAACCTAAAATATTATGGACAATTACTATAAGAAAAACGTAATTGATGTAGGTTAAAAAAATATCAATATTCTGAGAAAATGCTCCAATAATTAATAGTACAAATACCAATAGAGAAATTGGTTTTAGAATTTTCATCACTCGTAATGCCAATTCAGATTTGTGTTTTCTAAATAACATGCCCAATAGTAAGGGGATTCCTAAGATCAATATTACCAATTTAATAAGAGAAAATGGGTCCAATTCTACTACTCTTAAAATTGCAGCAGTTGGTTTATGAAGATTACTCCAGAATTGAAAGTTTAATGGTGTCATTACAATTGATACTAGTGTTGCAAATGCAGTCATACTAACTGATAATGCAGCGTTACCTTTTGCCATTACTGTCATGAAATTGGAAATATTACCTCCAGGACAAGCAGCAACTAAAAACATTCCAAGTGCAATACTTGGTGTTGGGTCAATTATTTTTACTAATAAAAATGTTATTATTGGAAAAAGAATGAACTGAGAGAATATACCAGTTAGTAGTATTTTTGGAGTTTTAAAAAGATTTTTAAAATCATCAGTAGTAATTCCAAGTGCTACTCCAAACATAATGATGGCTATCGCTATATTAAGAATCCATAATTTGGAATCGTCAAAGTTTATTTGGAGAGCGTCTAATGGTTCATTCATGTAGTTTATCAGATAAATGATAATTATGTTACAATATAATAGTTTTTTAAGGAAAGGGAATACGACTAATTTTTAAATGCGTATTCAATAATATTTGCTCCCATTTTTAATGCTTTTTCTCTGTTTTCTGGAGAATTATTATGAATCATTTCATCTTCCCATCCATCACTTAAATCAGATTCATAGTCATAAAAACAGACTAATTCTCCATCGTAAAAAAGACCAAAACCTTGTGCAGGTTTGTTATCATGCTCATGAATTTTTGGAAGCCCATTTTTAAAAATTGAAGACTGATTATAGATAGGGTGATTGTATGGGATCTCTTGAAAATCTAATTTTGGGAAAACTTTTTTCATTTCTCTTCTGATATATTGATCTAATCCGTAATTATCAGAAATATGCATAAACCCTCCAGAAGTTAAATAATTTCTTAAGTTTTCAACAGTATCCTCATTAAAAAAAACATTTCCATGTCCTGTCATAAATATGATGGGATAATTGAAGACATCAATACTTGAGGCTTCTACAGTTGCTGGTTTTTCTTCAATTTTAGTATGAATGCTAGCATTGGAATACTGAATTAAATTTGGTAATGCTGTAGGATTGGCATACCAATCTCCTCCACCATCATATTTTAATATGGCAATATCTTGCGCATTGGAAGTAATGGTTAAAAGAAAAAATAAAAATAGTAATCTGTTCATAATCATTCGTTAAAAAAAGCAACGCTTTGTGCTGCGACAATTCCAGCTGTTTCTGTTCGTAATCTACTTTCACCCAAAGATACTGGAATAAATTTTTGTTTTAATGCAATTTCAATTTCATTTGGAGAAAAATCTCCTTCAGGACCTATAAGGATTGTAATTTTTTGATTTGGTTTCAACTGATTCTTAAATGATTTTTTATCACTTTCTTCACAATGTGCAATGTATAAATCCCCATCGAATTCTTGTTTCATAAAATCTAAAAATGATGTTGTAGAATTTAATTTAGGAAGTTGGAATTTAAGAGATTGTTTCATTGCTGAGATCAAGACTTTATCAAGACGTTCTTCTTTAATAATCTTACGTTCAGAATGTTTACAGATGATTGGTGTGATTTCATCAACGCCTATTTCTGTCGCTTTTTCTAGAAACCATTCCAGTCGATCAATATTTTTGGTAGGAGCAATTGCGATATGTAAATAATAACCCCACGGTTTTAACTTTTTCTCAATATTAATTATATCTACGGTGCATTTTTTATCATTTGCCAATAAAATTTTTGCTGTAAAAAACTCACTTTTTCCATTAGTGATATAAAGTATATCACCTTCATTTTTTCTTAAAACCTTTACAATATGACGGCTTTCAATTTTGTCAAATTTAAATTGAGTAGTTGAAGAATCTATTTTAGAATTGTAGAATAATTGCATTATTTATGAAAGCATTTTTTTATACGTTCGTCTCCTTTTATGATTTACAGGTTTCATATTTCTGAATATATTATTGATTGCTTGATTTTCTTCAAGTTCTGGTGTTCTGAATATTTTATCAACTCCTCTTTTGGTATAGGTTTTATGAAAAGCATCGAATATAAGTGCTGCAGCACCTTTTTTCTGATAATCAGGGTGCACACCTATCAAATATAAAATGACTTCTTTGCTCTGTTTTTTTGCTTTCAATAAATGGTAAAATCCAAATGGGAATAATTTTCCATTGGCTTTCTGTAATGCTCTTGAAAAAGAAGGCATTGACACTGCAAATGCTACCAAATTGTTATCCTTGTCGGCAATGTATTCTATATATTCTGGATTGATAAGGCTTATATATTTCTTTTTGAAATAGACTTTTTGTTCTTCAGAAATTGGAACAAATGAAGATAAATTGGCATAAGAAGCATTGAATAAATCAAACATCTGATCAACATAAGGCAGGATTTGTTCTGTTTTGGTAAAGTTCATGGAATGCAATTCATACCTTTTTTTGACCATATTGGCTACACGGGAGAAATCATCAGGATTTAGGTTTCTTAAGTGCATATAATGTTCTAGCCATTCCTTTTCCTTTATATAACCTAGTTCTTCCAAATGTGTCATATAGTATGGATGATTGTACCAAGTTATCATGGTTCCTAAATGATCAAATCCATCAATCAAAACACCAACTTTATCCAAATTGCTAAACCCTACAGGACCTTCAACAAACTCAAGATTATTTTTTTTTCCTATTTCAGAGACTTTAGCAAGTAATATTTTTGAAACTTCAATATCATCAATCACATCAAACCATCCAAAACGCATTTTGTTGATTTTTTGTTGATTAATTTCAGTTCTATTGATAATTGCCGCGACTCTTCCTACTATTTTATTTTCTCTATATGCAAGAAAATACTGTGCCTCTGCATGTTTAAAAACTGGATTGATATTCTTGTCAAATCCATCTATTTCATCTTTTATAATGGGTGGAACCCAACATGTGTTATTCTTATAAAGTGAAAAAGGAAATTTGACAAAATCTCTCATTTCCTTTTTTGTAATTGCTTCTTTAAGGGTAATCATTTATTATTTTTTTTTGAAAATTCTAGAGAAAAATCCTCCGCCACTTTTTTTATTACTTCCATTTCTTTCAACTAGTTCATCTCGATGACGGTCTAGTCTCCAAGCAATACCAAGACTTGCGATATACGAAGATTCATTGCTATTAAGGTTGGTACGTACTGACGCATCAAATTGCATATCTTTCGTATATAAATAAGCAACTCCTGTACCAACTTGGAAATCGGTTTTGTTCTCTAGAAAATTTCCTTGGTTTTCTACGAAAAAAGACCATTGATCATTTATTGCATAAGTCATTGTCGCAATATAGGAGTATGATTTATTGTCTTTTCCGATTCTGTCTGCAATTAAATTGGTGATTAAGATCAATCGTTGAGTAAAGTCATTTTGTAATAAAATAGCCGCTTTTGGGCTCATACCTTCTTCTTTATAATCTTGGCCAAGAAAGTTGGTATTCATTCCAACATATACTCCGACAGAAGGAATCAATCTTTTTTTGTCAAATGCTGTTCTTTTTTTCCAACTCCGTATTTCTTTAGATTTATCTTCAAATTCTTGCTGGAAAATTAAATATTTAGCTCCTATTGTTAATTGGCTGATACCTTTAATTCCTCTTGTGGAGGTAAAAATGTTATTGAATTGTAGTTCATCTTTCTGATAGATAATATTGGCATTGATTTCTAGTTTTTCAATAAATTTACCATATCGTAAAAATACATCCACTCCTTGAGGAGCAATTTTGGCAAATGTTGCACTAGACGTGTTTTCTCCAAAAAAAACGCCAGTTTCTACCTGTAAAACATCAGTCCCTACACCATAAGGACTCTCTGAAAGTCCAGGCCTTTTGGAATTGATAATTTCTGTGTATTGTGCATTGACAAACTGATAATTAATCAATAAGAATGCGATTACCCAAAACTTCTTCATTTTAATTCAGTTTAGTTATGTCAAATATAAGATTTTATATAAGTAAACGTTTTAAGTTGGTCTCAAATTGTTATTTTTGAGGTAAATATTTTAAAAGAAATAAATAGCAGTATACGAGTTAAAGATTATGAAGTTATTATTATATATAGTCATATTTTATTTTGCCTTTAAATTTATTGGAAGAATTATTTTCCCGATGTTTTTTAAAAGAGTTGTAAATAAATTTGAAGAAAAAGTAAGAGATCAACAAAAACAACAACAACAACAACAACAACAAGCACCAAGAAATCAACAAAAAGTTGGAGAAACCGTTATTGATAAGAAACCAAATTTAAAAAAGGATTCCAACAATAGTGTGGGTGAATATGTGGATTATGAAGAAGTTGAATAATGCACAATGATTTACTGCTAAAATGATTTAATGTAGTTTTAAAAGATGCTAATCTTTCTAATGATCAAAATGAATTAGAAAGATTAAATATTGAAGCATTAGAATTAAATAAAATTATATCCAAAGCAAAAAGTTCAACTTATAATTAATTACATCATTAAATCCTTTCAATATTAACTCATTTTATATGAACATTAAAAAAATAGTTCCTTATCTGATCGCAGTTGTAATTTTTATGATTGCTTCATTGGCTTACTTTTCTCCTGTACTTAAAGGGCAAAAAATTCAGCAAAGTGACATTACACAGTTTATCGGCTCCTCTAAAGAAATTGTTGATTATCGCAAGGAAAATGATCAAGAGCCTTATTGGACCAATGCTACTTTTGGGGGAATGCCTTCTTACGTAGTAAGCACATACTATCCATATAATTTTATTAAAAAAATTGATAGTACGTTGCGTTTTTTACCTAGACCTGCGGATTATCTTTTTCTTTATTTCATTGGTTTTTTTATACTTCTATCGGTTTTAAAAGTTGATTGGAAATTAGCCATTGTAGGATCATTAGGTTTTGGGTTTTCAACGTATCTCATTGTGATATTAGGCGTAGGGCACAATGCAAAGGCACATGCAATCGCTTATATGCCCATAGTATTGGCTGGAATATTGTTGGTTTTCCAACGAAGATATTTAATAGGTTTTATGGTAACTGCACTAGCAATGTCATTAGAATTAAGTGCAAGTCATATTCAGATGACATATTATTTACTATTCATTGTTCTTATTCTTGGGATTATTCAATTGATTGATGCAATTAAAGAGAAAGAATTACCTCATTTTTCCAAAAGTATTGGAATTTTAATAGTTGCAGTAATTCTTGCAATTGGAACCAATTCAACAAGTTTACTTGCAACTCAGGAATATGCCAAACATAGCACACGAAGTCAGAGTGAATTGACGATTACACCAGACGGTTCTCCCAAAGAAATTACAACTGGATTGACTAAAGATTATATCACTCAATATAGTTACGGGAAATTAGAAACGTTTAATCTATTTGTTCCAAGATTTATGGGTGGAACAAGTAGAGAAGAGTTAAAAGATAGTGGGTTGCAACAGTTTTTACAAGATGCTGTTAATGATGGTTTAAATCCTGATGACGCCAATTATTTATATCGTATTTCATCGATGTATTGGGGAGATCAACCGATTGTAGCTGCTCCTGCATATATAGGTGCGATATTTATATTTCTGTTTGTCCTTGCCTTGTTTTTGGTCAAAGGAAGATTAAAAAAATGGCTGGTTGCTGCAACGATTTTTTCAATATTGATGAGTTGGGGAAGAAACTTTTCTTTCTTGACCGATTTCTTTATTGATTATATTCCATTTTACAATAAGTTTCGTGCTGTTTCATCTATTCAAGTAATTGCGGAATTGTGTATTCCATTACTCGGAATATTAGGATTAAAAGAGTTATTTTCTGATTCAGTATCTAAAGAAAAAAAGCTAAATGCTCTGAAATGGTCAACAATTATTGTTGGAGGTATTGCACTTTTATTTACGGCTGTAGGTACAGGTTTGTTTGCTTTTGAAACTCCTGTAGATTTACAGATTGACGAACAAATAAGTGGTTTTTTAGAAGCAATTGTCGCAGATAGACAGACCTTATTTTTTAATGATAGTTTGAGAACATTACTGTTTGTTATGGTGATTGCTACATTGATTTGGCTCTTTTTAGAAGAGAGAATAAGTCAATTAATTGTAATTGTGGGATTGGGAGTGATGATATTATTTGACCTTGTAAATGTTGATAAGCGTTATGTAAATGATAATTTCTTTACATCAGCAAGAAAAGTTGAAAAACCATTTAAAGCGACTGAAATTGATAAAGAGATTTTAAAAGATAAAGGTTATTATCGTGTTGCCAATTTCTCTAAAGATCCAATGAATGATGGTTCAACTTCCTATTTTCACAAGTCAATAGGTGGATATCACGCTGCGAAACCAAGACGTTATGAAGAGTTGTACAATTTTCATATTGTCAATGGGAATACGCAAGTGATCAATATGTTGAATACCAAATATATTATTGGGACAAACGAAAAAGGGGAACAAGTATTAGAAAAAAACAGAAATGCAAATGGTAATGCTTGGTTTGTGCAAGAATTGAAATTTGTTTCATCCGCTAATGAAGAAATAAAAGCATTGGATAGTTTAAATACTAAGAATATTGCAATAATAAGAGATGATTATGCTTCTGATATAAAAAATAATTATGTTATTGATAGTATAGCCACTATCAAATTGACTGATTATAAAGTCAATTCTCTTTCTTATCAAAGCAACTCTACTTTTAATCAATTTGCAGTGTTTTCAGACATGTATTATAATGAAGGATGGAATGCTTATATCGATGGAAAATTAACCAATCACATGCGTGTAAATTATGTTTTAAGAGGAATGGAAATTCCTGCTGGAAGTAATACAATTGAGTTTAAGTTTGAACCAAGGATCATTAAAAAAGGAAATACAATTACTTTAGTTTCTTACGCTTTATTGTTTTTGATTTCTATAGGATGGTTTTTGATTTCTAGAAAAAGAAAAAATTAAATTTCTTCAAGTGATTTAATGTATTGTGAAGGTGTTACTTTCATATATTTTTTAAAAACTCTTGTAAATGAAGAGGCATTCTTATAACCTATTTCTTTGCCTAATGCTTCTATAGAATAGTTTCGGTACATATTTTCAGTATTTAACTTATCAATTAAGTAATTGATTTTTAAATCAGTTATATATTGCTTAAAGGTTTTGTTTTTATTCGAATTGATAATAGAAGATAAATAACTAGTATTGGTGTTTAATTTTTCTGAAAGGACTTGTATTGTAAATTCTGAATCTAAATAATCGGTCGATTTTTCAAAATCTTCAAGATTGCTTAAAATTTCATTTTTCAGCGTATCATCAATATTATACTCTTTTTTAGGTTGGTTTTCTTTTGTCGTATATACATTTAACTTTTCATCTACTTCCTGTTTTTTTCTATAAATATTTGCTGCTATAAGAGTAATTATGGCTATTAACAAAGTAAGAATTCCGGTAATGATATATTTGTTATTATTTTCTTTTTTAATAATTGAATTATTTAGCGTTTTAATTTTGTTATAATCATAAATTCGATATTTATTATTAATATTACTTTTAGAATTATTGTATTCGTCAATATTTTTTAAAGTTAGTTTTGAATATTTTGAAGCGCTATCAGTCTGTTTTTTATTAAAATAAATTTCGGTTAAAACATTATATATTTTAATAATATCTTTTTTATTATTTGGAAGTTTTGAATGATAGTTCAAGTATTTTTTTCCATAGTATAATGCTGAATCTATATTATTTGTATGATAAAAATAGTGTGATTTTAAGAAAAAGTACCGCTGTTGAGTTTGATATTCTTCTTCAATATTTACGTGTTTATTTAGATAAGAAAGTGCCGTTTTATAGTCATTTTTAATAATTGCAAGTTTTGCAATTCTTAAATTATAAATAGGTTCAGAATTTTTATGTCGAGGTTTAAATTTTTTTGTTATTTCGAATGATTTAGTATAATATATTTCTGCAGAATCTAAATAGCTATGGATACTATCTTTACTTAATTTAAAATAAGAATCACCTATACTATTCAATAAATTTGCTTCTTCTAATAGCTTTCCTTTAGATCCATCTATTAAAGATTTCATATATTTATTATATGTATCTTTTAGAACATCTATGGCTTCTTCATCTAAATCTAAAATTGATTTTATACTGGCCATATCTATATCAACAGCCATTTGATTTTTTAAATAATAAATGTCCTTATCTTTAAAACTTTCAAGAATATTTTTTTTCTTTAATAAATATTCAAATGCTTCCTGATAATCATTTTTATTTTTTTTTATCCAAAACAACCGATTGAGGGCATTAATTTTAATTCTTTTATAACATGTTTCATGATTGTCTTTTAAAATGCTTAACACAATCAAACATTTTTCTTCAGATAAAGAGTAGTTCTTTTTTTTATAATAGCCAGTTGCTTCATCAACTTTCGCATTATAAACGATACAAGAATCTTTAGATTGCTGAAGTTTTTTACTATAATATATTAAGCTATCATTATTGATATGCTTATAATAATTTCTCTTTTTAGTATGGTAAGTATCTAATTCTTCTGTCTGACCTAAAACTGAATTATAAGTTATAATTAATAAAAAAAACAATAAAGTTTTTGATGGAAAAAAGGTCATACTTGTATGTACTGAAGTTTAAAATTCTATCAATAAAATAGAATATGCAATTTATAAAAAGCAAAAGGTACTATTTTTTTTCTTAAGATGTTGTTTCTATATTTGATTTGAGTAAGTGAAAATTTTTATTTTCTGGGAAAATTGAAAGAACATTTATTATGTAACTATGAATTTGAAAAAAAATAAAGGGAGTTCTCAAGCTCCTTTTTATTTTTTCATAACGACACCTACTATTTTAATCGTACTTAATCTTAAGATTTTCTATATTTGTTTTTCATTTGAATTTCATTTATGTATTATAAATTACATGAGAAGCGATATAAATATACTTTACAATTTTTAAAGAATGTATTGCCTTCTCCAGCGACTATACTAGATTTAGGCACAAGGAATGTGTTTAGTGAAATTATGGAGCAGAATGGTTATACTGTTATAAATACAGAAGGTGAAGATCTAGATATATTGCCAGAAGTTGTAAAAAAACATAAGGTAGATGCTGTAACTGCTTTTGAAATATTTGAGCACTTAATAGCACCATTCAATGTTTTAAGAGCCATAGAATCTACTAAATTGGTCACAACGATTCCATTAAATTTATGGTTTGCCAAGGCATATCAATCCCAGACAGATCAATGGGATAGACATTACCATGAATTTGAAGATTGGCAATTTGATTGGTTATTGGAAAAATCTGGTTGGCAAATTAAAGAAACACAGAAATGGACAAGTCCAATTAATAAAATAGGATTTCGTCCCATATTAAGATATTATACACCAAGATATTACGCAGTATATTGTGAAAAATAAGAATATCTTATGAGAATCGGAATGCTATTGGATAAAACATTTCCACCAGATCCAAGAGTGGAAAATGAAGCAATTTCATTGATTGAAAAAGGTCATGAAGTATTTCTTTTTTGTCTGAATTATAATAATGAAGTAGGAGATGAGGTTATAAATGGAATTCAAGTAAAACGCTTTCTTTCCAACCAACTTGAATATAAACTATCAGCATTAGCCTATACATTTTCTTTTTATACTAATAGTATGAAAAGAAAGATTGCTAATTTCATTTCTAAAAATCAAATTGAAGTATTACACATTCACGATATACGGATTGCGGAAGCCGTTTTTCAGGCAAATAAAAAAATAAATTTACCCGTAGTTTTAGATTTACACGATAATATGCCAGAAATAATGAAGTTGTATCCTCACCTTCAAAAATTTCCTGGAAAGCAACTGATTTCGCCAAAAAAATGGAAGTTAAAAGAAGAAGAATTTATTCATAAGGCAGATAAAATTATTACAGTTTCTCAAGAGTTTATTGATGAGGTTGTTAATAGAACCAATATCCATCCTGATAAAATAGTCCTAGTTCCCAATACGGTACATCAATCTTTTTATAAAGAGGCAACTATAGAAAAGTCAATTGTAAATAAGTATCAAGATCATTTTATGATATTATATCTAGGGGATACAGGATTGCGAAGAGGATTACAAACAGCAATTGAATCAATATCGATTTTAAAGCATAAAATACCAAATGTAAAGTTAGTCATAGTTGGAAAAAATACAACAGATGTTATTTTAAAAAAGCAAGTTCAAGAATTGCAATTGGAAGAATATGTAGAATTTGAAGGTTGGAAAAACGTTGTGTTATTTCCTTCGTATATTGTGGCAAGTTCTATATGTATTTCCCCATTGCATCGTAATATTCAACATGATGTTGCTTATGCCAATAAATTGTTTCAGTATATGAGTTTTGGGAAACCAGTATTAGTAAGTAATGCCATTGCTCAGAAAAATCTAATTGAAAAAACAAATTCAGGTTTAGTTCATCAGGATAGAAACACAGGAGATTTTGCAGAAAAAATAATGCAATTATTTGAACATAATTCCTTGCGTATATCGTTAGGAGAAAATGGAAAACGATTCATTGAAGAAGAATTTTGTTGGGAGAAAACTTCTAAAAACTTAATCCAATTATATAGCCAATTAAAAAATTGAAGGTACTTGTCTTAACATATTATTGGCCTCCAGCAGGAGGAAGTGGAGTTCAGCGTTGGTTGAAATTTGTAAAATACTTTAGAGACTTTGGTATTGAACCTGTTGTATATACTGTTGAAAATCCTTCGTATGCTCTAGAAGATAAAAATCTTGAAAATGAAATTCCTAGAGGTATTGAGATTTTGCGTCAACCGATTTGGGAACCTAATAATTTATTGGGCAAAAAAAAAGGGACGAGCGCAGGGTTTTTAAATTCTAATCCTTCTTTAATTGGCAAAATAACACACTATATTCGTGCAAATTATTTTATTCCTGATGCTCGAAAATATTGGATAAAACCTTCTGTAAAATTTCTTTCAAACTATTTAAAAGAACATAAAATTGATGTTATTATTTCAACTGGTCCACCACATAGTATGCATATGATAGGAATGGAATTGAAGAAAAAACATGCTATTAAATGGATTTCTGATTTTAGAGATCCTTGGACTGATATAGATTATTTTCACCAACTTCCATTGACTAAAAGAGCAATTCGAAAACATACTAGACTTGAAAAAGAAGTTTTACGTAACTCTGATTCAGTAATAGTTGTAGCAAATACAATGAAAGAAAACTATAAGTCATTTGCTGAAAAAATTCATGTTGTTACCAATGGATATGATGCTGAAAATCAATATTCTGAACAAATTTTGGATGAGAATTTTTCAATTACACATATCGGAATGATGAATGATGATCGTAATCCAAAAACTTTTTGGAAAGTAGTATCTGAAATAGTTGGAGAAAATGATGAATTTAAAAAAGATGTGGAGATTAAATTGATTGGAAAAGTTTCGGATGCTTGTATAAGTGAAATAGAAAAGAGGGATTTAACAGATAATTTAAATAGAATTGACTATTTACCTCACTCCGAAGTTTTACATCATCAGCGTTCTTCACAAGTATTATTGCTTGCTATAAACGATGTTCCTAGTGCAAAAGGTATTATTACAGGAAAGATATTTGAATATTTGAATGCACATCGACCTATATTAGCGATAGGACCTACAGATGGAGATTTATCAGAAATTTTAAATAATACTAATGCTGGAATTGTAGTAGATTTTAACGATGAAGCAAGTTTAAGATCATCAATTTTAGAATTTTACAGGCTGTATAAAGAAAAAAGTCTTATTGTGAATTCAATGAATATT
Source organism: uncultured Flavobacteriaceae bacterium (assembly GCA_905479835.1). GTDB lineage: Bacteria > Bacteroidota > Bacteroidia > Flavobacteriales > Flavobacteriaceae > Urechidicola. The sequence continues at coordinate 7,764 of CAJQNZ010000036.1, read as the reverse complement.
GAGCAATATCAAAGAAAAAGTTTGACCAAAAAAATAAGTGATATCATTAAAAGTCTATAATATTAAATAACAGTAGAAATTGGGAATTGTACTAAAACAATCTTTTCGGAATACAGTTATCATTTATGTTGCATTTGCGATAGGAGGGATCAATGCCTTATTCTTATATACTCGATTTTTAACAGATGAATATTATGGTCTAGTCACTTATTTGCTTTCTACAGCCAATATTTTAATGCCATTGACTGCCTTTGGAGTTCAATATTCTATTATAAAATTCTATTCTTCATACACAACCAAAATCGAAAAAGATAAATTCTTAAGTTCGTCTTTATTATTGCCTTTATGCATTGCAATTCCTGTTGCGATTATCGGGAATATATTTTATGAGCAAATAAGTTCTTATTTATCTATAGAAAACCCAATTATTAAAAATTATACTTTTGTAATCTTTCTTGTTGCGGTTGCTACGGCATATTTTGAAATATTTTATGCCTGGGCTAGAGTTCAGATGCAATCTGTTTTTGGGAATGTTATTAAAGAATTGTTTACTAGAGTCCTTGTAATGTTATTATTAGTTTTGGTTTCTCTTAAAATTATAAATGCACAACAATTTATTTATATTCTTACTGCTGCATATTTTGTAAGAATGATCATAATGATGCTCTATGCTTTGAAATTATATAGTCCAAAATTCACATTCGAATTTCCATTCAATTTTTCAGAAGTATTAAAGTATTCATTATATATCATTTTAGCAGGTTCTGCTGGCGCTATTTTATTAGATATAGATAAATTTATGATACCGCAAAAGAAAGCAATTGAATTGGCTGCATTTTATGGAGTAGGTGTATATATTGCTTCTGTTATTGAGGCTCCAGGAAGAGCAATGAGTCATATTTTACAACCACTTACTGCGAGAGCAATTAATGAGAATAATAGTGAAGAAGTAGTTTCATTGTATAAGCGAAGTTCTATAAATCTCTTGCTTATATGTGGATTGATTTTTTTACTTATTAATGTAAACTTACAGCAACTGTATTTGTTACTCCCAACTGATTATTCACAAGGAGTTATGGTAGTTTTAATGATTTCTTTTGCCAAGTTGTTTACCATGTTTTTAGGGAATAATGGCGCAATAATTTCCAATTCAAAATATTATAAAATCTTATTGCCTTACGGAATTGCAATGGCACTTTCAGTATATTTTTTAAATGATTGGTTGATTGATGCGTATGGAATGAATGGAGCAGCAATCTCAACCTTACTAGTTGTTTTTATATTTAATTGTATAAAGTTATGGTATGTAAAAAAGAAATTTGGAATACTACCTACAACTGGTAAAACAATAAGTTCACTAGTTCTTATTTTGGTTTTATTTGGAGTGTTTTATTTTTGGAATTTTTCTTTTCATCCAATTATAAATATAATTCTGAAGAGTGCTTTTTTAACGTTTTTATATCTTTTTCTCGCTGTCAAAATGAATATTTCAAAAGACATCAATGATTTGATTTATAAGTTTGTCAAATTTTAATAGACACTTATCTTCTTATCAAGCTAAAATGACCTTTTGAATTGCGAGTATTTCCTTCTTGATCAATAAGTTTTACTGTAAACCAATAATCAGATGCAGGTAGTTCAGCACCATTATAAGTTCCATCCCAACCATTATTTTTAGGATCTATATTGGCAATTAATTTTCCAAATCGATCATATATTTTAATGATAGAAGTATTGTAGAAATTTTCATTAACACCAAGAATTTGCCAAGAATCATTATAGCCATCATTGTTGGGAGTAAAGAATTTTTGAAAACCAATAATTGGAATTTCAAATTCAAACTCTTGACAGTTGAATATATCTTTGATGTATAATTTTCTGATACCAGGAATTACATTTTCAAAAATTGGATTACTTTGGTATTGAATACTATTATTATAAGGGCTATCTATCCCAAAAACATATTCGTCTAAATTATAAGAGGTTTCATCGGAGTTTATTTGAATGATGTTATTTTCAGATAAATCTGTGATTGAAATAGCATCTATTGTAAAAGGATAAAAATCAAATTTTCTTACTAATACAGATTTTGTTATTTCACATAATGTGATAGGATTTATAGCAGTAACATAAAAAGTTAAGCCTTCCGTTGGTATGAAATCAACATCAGAAAATAATATAGATTCAGAATTAGAATATAATGTTCCATCTTCCAGTCTCCATTCATAAGTATAATTTTCTTGTGGATTCTGTACACTTAATTCTGATGGTAGAATATTACTACAGATAACGAATTCTTTTTCAACTTCAAAATCCGGCAAATCATTTATAATCAATTGAAATTCAACTGTATCTATGCAGGTATCATTCTGATTGTTATATGCTTTAGCATAAATAGTTTGATTAAATGCTTGAATATTTTTATAATTAATATTTTTATCTATGAGAATTGTGTGCAGTGGATCTTCATAATATAAAACATCAAAAATTGATTGATCTTGAGTTCCCAAAATTTCAGAATCTTTACTATTGAGCATAAAAGAGTCGGTAATTCCATCATGTATATTTTCTTCTAAATCACTTTCGCATATAACATAATCAATAGGTTTATAGGCTATAGGAGTTTCTGATATTACAACATTAACTATTGTTGTAGCTACTTCTCCTAGTATATTAGTTACTTCAACTTCTACATTATAAGTGCCAGAAGAGGTAAATATATGTGTAGGATTAACTAAAGTTGAAGTATTATTTAAGCCAGAACCAGGATCGTCAAAATTCCAAACATGTGAAGTTTCTGGATCTGATATTGTGAATTGAGTATTTTCGCCAAAACAAATTGATTCGACTACAACTGCTTTCCAAAAAAAAGATTGGATAAACGGAGGAAGGCCTAGTTTTGACCTACGATTATTAAGGCTAAAAAAATCTATTTGATAATTACTAGCTGTGCCTATAGAATTTGGATCTGTGATTGCACCAAGAAAAACACTATTCTCTCTAGCAGTATATATTTTTCCGTCAGGAGCAAGTTGAATGGCGCCTAAACCATTTATTGAATTGGCAATTTCTGTTTTAGAATTAATTATATCTATAGAGTTACCAAGGTTTGTTTGATATTGGTAGATAGTTCCACCAGAATCAGCAACATATAATAATTTATTATCTGGAGAAAATTCAACGCCATAAACACCAAAACGACCATCAAATCCAGTTAATTCAATAGGGCTTGACAATTGACCAGTTACATCATTGAAATTTAGTAGTTCTACTTTATTATTTTGATAACTATGAGCGATAGCCAACATCTTTCCATTTGGAGAAAGTTTCATATTACCTATAGTATTTTTACTATCTCCTGTAACATTAATTCCTACAGAGGAAATAATTGGTGAAGAAACTCCAGTATTTGTTACAAGATGAGCAACAAATTCACTGCTATTCCATTTATGAGAAATCACCCACCAATCTGTATCGTTTTGGTGCTTTACTGCTGTGATTTTTTCTAAAGTAGGAGTGTATAGTTTTATATTTTTTGTTGCAGTAATATTTCCCAATCCACTATTGAGGAGCATGTCAACTTCTGAGTATTGGAGACCATTTATACCTCCTAAATCATCAACAGTGAATATATAATACTTGTTTGTATCTCCGGGTTTTGGAACGATAATTGCCGAATTGGTACTTGAGAAATGTCCATTTAGATCGTTCCCGTTTGGCATTATTATATGATTTTTATTCCACACTGTTATTCCATCAGTATAAAATAATAAGTTCCCATTATAATCAGAAATGGTAGCACAACCTTCATTAGTAAACATTTCACTATCAGTTAATGATACTGGACTTCCTGTGCTAAAGTCAATTCCTGCATATCCACCAAAATACCAATGCGCTGCATGTTTTTGAGAAAATGAACTGATATAAACAGTAAGAAACAATATTAAAATCAACTTTTTCATTTCTTAATTTCTATTTCGTCTTATTAAACTAAAATGGCCTTTTCGATTTTTTATTTCTCCATCTTTATTCATCACTTCTGCAGTGAACCAATAGTCACTAGCAGGGAGTTGTTTTCCATTGTAATTTCCATCCCAACTATTATTTTGAACATCTAAAACAGTAATAATTTTACCAAATCTATCAAAGATTTTTACAAGAACTGAAGTATAATAATTCTGATTGGCACCTATAAATTGCCAAGTATCATTCACACCATCATTATTGGGTGTGAAATAATTTGGAAAACCTATTACAGAAACTTTTATTGTAGCAATTCCACATTCATTTTTATCCTTTATAAATAATATATGATCTCCTGCAGCGACCATTTCAAATAATGTTGAATCTTGAAAAGGTCCAAACTCTGAAGTAAGAGAAAATTCATAATCTCCAATACCTAAATTTGATGGATCTATTAAAATTGTATTATTTGTTGATAAATCTGTAATAGTTATATCTTGAAGTTTAATTGTTGCAATAGTAGATTCAATAACATTAACAGTTTGAGTTATAGAAGTACAAAAACTTCCATTTGGATTAAGTTGTGTTGCTGTAACAACATATTCACCTGCAGAATTTACAATTGGATTTTCTTCCTTACTCATAAATCCATTGGGTCCAATCCAGTTATATGCATATTTACCCTTTGGATTTATAATTTCTAATTGTGTTTGTGGGGAAATATTTAGACAAATTATTGCTTCAGGAATTACTTCAAATTCTGGTATTAAATAAACAGCTAAATCAACATATGGACCTATTCCAAAGCAATCACCATTTACAGTGCTTTCAACCCTCACATATAGCGTTTGATTAAAAGCTGTTTCATTTTTATATAATTGATCACTAGGTATTTCATTTATTTCAAGATGTGCTTCAATACTACTTTTATAATAGTGTACGCTTAAATCAGGATCTGGAAATTGGTCTAGGATATTATTAGAAATTTGAGATAAGTCAAATAAATAAAAGCCATCATTACTTCCGTCATCATCGCAACTATAAATTTTTTCTCCGACATAGTTGTTGTCAAAGCTTGTTGTGGATACCTGAAGATTTACAGTTGAAACACTATGACATCCAGCAGAATTTTCTACTCTGGCATATACAACATTCGCTGTCTTATTATTAAATTTTAAAGGATCAATAGAGTTTATTTTTTCATCAGCATCATTTAAATCAAGATACCAAGTTACCGATAAAGAAGTATCTCCGAGAATTATAATTTCATTAATCTCTTCTAAATTATAATCTGTGAAACCATCTAAATTTTCATCTTCATCACAATTTTTAAAATCAACATTGGGTTTTATTATGGGAAGATCTAGTATGTTGACATTGAATTCTGCTTCCAATGTATTTGAATTTCCACATAAATCTGTATGAAAGACTGACAAATTATATTTTCCACTTTCACCGATTGTAATTTCATCTAGTTGTAATATAGGGTCTGTAGAAATAGGAGTTGTTCCTCCATTAAAATACCAACGGTATTTTGTTGAGCCAGAAAGAGATTCAGAATATATAGATACGTTATCACCTATGCATAAATTTAATGTTTCACCATTATCAATCTTCGATTGGATTCCACTTGATCCTTCTGCTATAATTTGAACTTGAGAAAAAATTGATGCTATAAAAGGAGGTAAGCCTTGTGTTGATAATCTTCCAAGCAATCCCACAGAAGCATGTTTATAATTACAATCTCCACCGTCTTTTTCAGGATTTTCAATAACTCCTAGAAGTGGAATACCTTCAGTATAAGAACGTGAAAGGGATCTGTAAATTTTTCTATCTGGACCTAATTGAAGAGAGCCTCTAAATAAATTTCCTTCATGGATAATTTTTCTAGAATTTATTATCGATGTATCAGAATTAAGCGAAACGTCAAATTGAAATAATGTTGAAATATGCTCAGGATCTGGAAGATTTTCATCAGAGATAGGATTAAAAGCATCATTAGAAGCATGAATATATAATTTTTCACTATTGGCAGAAAATTCAACTCCATAAGGTTTATTTCCTTCTGTTGATAATGGTAATAACAATTGGTTGGAAAGACGTCCTGTTGTATCGTTAAAATCATATATATATAATGCGCCATCTGCTTGATGCGCAATGGCTACTTTTGTTCCGTCAGGAGAAATTTTTAAATAACCTCTTTTATCTGTAGCTATAAAAAAAGATGATTTTACCGGTGAAGTTGAGACACCTTCAGTGGTTATTTTATAAGAATAGAATTGACCTTTTACATAAGAAAGCACCCAGAAAATCCCACTTTCAGCACCTTTAACCGCTGCTATTTTTTCACTCCAATCATCAGATTTTCCTTCGGATAAATCAATAGGTCCTGCAGTTACATCACCTAGGCCATTTTCAAGTTCTATATCAATAGTGTAGTAATTAAATCCAGATTCTGAATCACCATTATTCACTTCTGCACCTACAGTAAAAAGATAGTATATGTTGTTACTGCCAGGTTTTGGAATAATCATTGCCGATTGTGAACTAGAAGAATTACCTAATAAATTAGTTCCATTTGGCATGATTGTATGTTCTTTATTCCATACGGTTGTGCCATCAGAATAAAACAACAAATTTCCATTAGGATCTGAAAAGGATGAACAACCTTCAATTGTGTCTAATTCTCCATCGGTAATTGCAAATGGTTTGCAATTATTAAAATCCAATCCAGCATTTTCACCAAAATACCAAATATTCGCTTCACCTTGTGAAAATAAATTAAGCGTAGTAAAAATAATCAGTAAGTATAAATACCTCTTCATGTCAAATTAAATATTTTAATAAATATTAAATATGGAGTATTGTATATAAAATTAGTTTATCTTCTTACAAGGCTAAAATGTCCTTTTTTATCAATTGTTATTCCTTCAGAGTTTGTCAATTGCAATCTGAACCAATAATCGGATGCAGTGAGTTCCGTTCCGTTATAGTATCCATCCCATCCAGAGCCTTTAGGGTCTATGATTGCGACAACCTTTCCAAATCGATCAAATATCTGTATCGGTGAAACTGTAAAATTGGTAGATTCTATTCCTACAAGTTTCCACGTATCATTATGACCATCATTATTGGGCGTTAAAAATTTAGGATAATCTAGTAGTACAATGGTTAATTCTGTTTCTCCACAACCATTCTTATCATTAATTACCAAGGTATATATTCCCCCTAGAAGGCCTGTAAAAATAGGTTCGTCTTGAAAAGGCTGGAAATCATACTCGTGTTTTAATGAAAATTCATAATCTCCTGTTCCTAATTCACTAGTATTAATTTCTATAGAATTTCTTGGACTTTCAAATTCAATTGTGGTAATAGTATCTTCAGTAATCGCTGCAAGAGATGATGCTTTTACTAGTATTATTTTTGATTTAGAACACATTGTAATTGGATTGGTTACAATTACAATGTAATCTACTCCTTCTGCTGTCAGATCATCAGAATTCACAATTGATAGTGTCTGATCTGTTCCTATTTCTACTCCTAAAGAATTGAACCATTGATAATCATAATTACTCTGATTTGGATTCTCAACTGAAATTGAATAGGGCAATAAGTTTTCACAAACTAATATTTCTTCTTCTAAATCAAATTCTGGTGTTGGAAGTACAATAAAATCTATTGTGGCACTTGCCATACATGTTGTATTGACAGGGTTTTCGACTGCCACGGAAATTGTCTGACTTGTGGTGCTAAAACTATCTGGAAAAGGACTTGTGATTACAACGCCATTACTATCTGTTA
>CAJQNZ010000035.1 GCA_905479835.1 uncultured Flavobacteriaceae bacterium | reverse complement strand
CTTCTTATATTTTTTATTTTCAATATTCTTTTCGCTTAAAAAATAATTACAAGTTCGTAATTGATATAATTCCTTAATCAAATCTAATAATGCTTTTGCGGTTCTTACCGAAGTATATGGTCCAAAATATTCTGAACCGTCTTTAATGACTCTTCGTGTTAAAAATATTCGTGGAAATCGTTCTTTTTTTAGACAAATAAACGGATACGTTTTATCATCCTTGAGCATTACATTGTATCTTGGTTGGTATTTTTTAATCAGATTGTTTTCAAGTAATAATGCATCTGTTTCTGTATCTACTACAATATGCTTAATTGTTACAATCTTTTTTACAAGGACTTTGGTCTTTCCGTTTTCGTGTTTTTTATTAAAATAAGATGCAACACGTTTCTTTAAATTCTTGGCTTTACCTACATAGAGAATGACTCCTTCTTTATCATAGTATTGATACACTCCAGGATTGGAAGGCAGTGTTTTAACTTGTATTTCTAAAGAAGGAATTTGCATACAACGAATTTATGCAATTATTGTGTAAGTGTTAAATTGTTTAATGGTTTATTTAACTTGTCCGTTCGAGCGCAGTCGAGAACAGTTTTGAAGCAAAAAATTATACTTCAGAAATCGCAGTTTCTTCTTTAGGAAAGACAGTTTTGTTAAAAACGATCAAGATTCCAACTCCTACTGAAATTGCGAAATCTGCAACATTGAAAATTGCATTGAAAAAAGTAAATCTATCTCCTCCTATGAATGGGAACCAAGAAGGAAAGATTCCATCCTTAATAAGTGGAAAGTAGAACATATCGACTACTTTTCCGTGAAATATAGTTCCATAAGGGTTTTCCGCCCATAATGTTGCAAGGTTTATTCCTCCAGGTGTATCGAAAATAATTCCGTAAAAAACGGAGTCTATAATATTTCCTAAAGCGCCTGCAAATATTAATGAAATCGCGAATGTCAATAACTTAGAAGCTTGTTGTTTAATGGATGAAACTAACCAATATCCTATTCCTGTAATGGCTACCAATCTAAAAAGTGTTAAAAATAACTTTCCTGTTCTTCCGCCAAACTCTGTTCCCCAAGCCATTCCATTATTCTCAACGAAATGCAATCGAGCCCAATCCAATCCATAAATATGAACTGTCTCACCAAGATAAAAATGTGTTTTAATATAGACTTTAACCAGTTGGTCAATTAATAAAACAATAAAAATAATAGCAATAGATTTTTTCAATTGGATGTTGTTTTTCATTTGACAAAAATAAAAAACTTCTTGGCTTAAAAATCAAGAAGTTTTATAAAATAGTTGTTTTGATAGTATTACTGCATGTTTTTCGCTTCAATACTCAATGTTGCATGTGGAACTAGTTTTAAACGTTCCTTTTGAATTAACTTTCCAGTAACTCTACACACACCATATGTTTTATTTTCTATCCTCAACAATGCATTGTTTAAATCTCTTATAAATTTTTCTTGACGGATTGCTAGCTGAACATTGGCTTCTTTACTCATTGTTTCTGAGCCTTCCTCAAATGCCTTAAATGTAGGTGAAGTATCTTCTGTTCCATTATTACTGTCGTTTCTAAATGAACCATTAAGTAAGTCTAAATCTTCTTTTGCTCGTGCAATTTTTGTCAAAATAATTTCTTTAAACTCGGCTAAATCACTTTCTGAATATTTATTTGAGATATTTTCCATTTTTCTAATTTTTTTGAATTAATATTTTTGTTTCTACATCGTCAAATACAATTTCCGTTCCATTCTTAAGAGTATCGACAAATATCAATTCGTTGGTTAAAGTTTCGTTCTTAATATACTCTTCATTTGCCACAATAGCCTCTTCTAAAACAGTGTTGACTTCAATCGTCAGTTTTATTTTATCAGTAACTTCAAAACCTGAATCTTTACGAAGATTTTGCACTCTATTTATCAATTCACGAGCATTTCCTTCTTTGCGCAATTCATCAGTAATTGAAATATCTAAAGCGACTGTTAAACCTCCTTGGTTGGCAACCAACCAACCTTCAATATCTTGCGTTGATATCTCAACTTCATCAATAGACAATTTTACAAAATTATCATTAATTTTCAATTCAATTTCTCCTTCTTTTTCAATTTTGTTAATATCTTCTTGATCAAACTTTTGAATCTCTGCTCCAACCAATCGCATATCTTTTCCAAATTTTGGCCCCAAAACTTTAAAATTCGGTTTGATGTTTTTCACCAAAATATCTGAAGCATCGTCTATCAATTCAATTTCTTTTACATTGACTTCAGAAATAATCAAATTCTGAATTGCAAGAATATCTTCTCTATCTTGATTGTCAAGAACTGGAATCATTACTCTTTGTAATGGTTGACGTACTTTAATCATTTCTTTCTTACGCAATGACAATACCATTGAAGATATTTTTTGTGCCTTTTGCATTTTACGTTCTAGATCTGCGTCAATCAAAGAAACATCAGGTTTTGGGAAATCATCTAAATGTACAGATTCTAAACCTTTACCTGTAACAGACGTTAAGTCTTTATATAAATTGTCCATAAAGAATGGCGCTATTGGCGAAGCCAACTTTGCAACCGTCAACATACAGGTATATAATGTCTGATATGCTGATATTTTATCTTGCTGATAATCTCCTTTCCAGAAACGTCTTCTACTCAGTCTCACAAACCAGTTACTTAAGTTCTCTGTAACAAAATTTTGAATTCCTCGTGCTGCTTTGGTTGGTTCAAAATCATCAAAACTGTCTTCAACATATTGTATCAACGTGTTCAATTCTGATAAAATCCAACGATCAATTTCTGGTCTGTCTTGGATTGCAATTTCGTCTTCTGCATAAGAGAATTGGTCAATATTGGCATACAAAGTAAAGAATGAATAAGTGTTATATAGTGTTCCAAAAAACTTACGTCTTACTTCATCTATACCATCAACATCAAACTTTAAATTATCCCAAGGGTTGGCATTTGAAATCATGTACCAACGCGTTGCATCTGCGCCATATGTATCCATCGTTTCAAATGGATCCACTCCATTTCCAAGACGCTTTGACATTTTCTTTCCGTGCTTATCAAGAACAAGTCCGTTAGACACCACATTTTTATAAGCCATTGAATCAAAAACTAACGTTCCGATTGCATGTTGCGTATAGAACCATCCACGCGTCTGATCTACACCTTCTGCAATAAAATCAGCAGGAAAAGCTTTTTTATCATCTATTAATTCTTTGTTTTCAAACGGATAATGCCATTGCGCATAAGGCATAGAACCAGAGTCGAACCATACATCAATTAAATCGCTTTCGCGTTTCATTGGCTGTCCAGTGGCAGAAACCAACACAATTTCATCTACAATATTTTTATGTAAATCTATTTTCGCGTAATTTTCTTCTGAGTTATTATCAACTTCAAAATCTTCAAAAATATCCTTTGCTAAAACTCCAGCTGTAACAGCTTTTGCCATTTCTTGCTTTAATTCTTTTACAGAGCCAATACAAATTTCTTCTTTACCATCTTCTGTTCTCCAAATTGGTAAAGGAATACCCCAATATCTTGAACGAGATAAATTCCAGTCATTTGCATTCGCCAACCAATTTCCAAAACGTCCAGTTCCCGTAGATTCTGGCTTCCAGTTAATTGTTTTATTTAACTCATGCATTCTATCTTTTACATCCGTTACTTTAATAAACCAAGAATCTAATGGGTAGTATAAAATAGGCTTATCTGTACGCCAACAATTTGGGTAACTGTGTTTATATTTTTCGACTTTAAAAGCCTT
>CAJQNZ010000034.1 GCA_905479835.1 uncultured Flavobacteriaceae bacterium | reverse complement strand
GAAAGTACTAATGGTGTTGCTAAACCTGCAAGTACCAAAGAAACTTCTTCAAAACGTTGCCAATCTTTTGCTCTACCTGTCCAACAAAACTTAATAAAGAATATATTTTCTTTTGGAATGGTCTCACTGCTCTATCACGTAACATTGCAAAATCTGGTAATAAACCAGTCCACCAGAAAACTAATGATACCGATAAATACGTAGAAATTGCAAAAACGTCCCATAATAATGGTGAGTTAAAGTTTGTCCAAAGTGTTCCAAATTGATTTGGTATTGGCAATACAAAATGCGCATTCCAAACACGTCCCATGTGAATAACTGGGAATAAACCTGCTTGAACTACTGAGAAAATTGTCATTGCTTCTGCAGAACGGTTAATACCCATTCTCCATTTTTGACGGAATAATAAAAGTACTGCGGAAATTAAGGTACCAGCATGTCCAATCCCTACCCACCATACGAAGTTCGTGATATCCCACGCCCATCCTACAGTTTTATTCAATCCCCAAACTCCAATTCCTGTTCCAACTGTGTATAAAATACACCCTATTCCCCATAAAAAGGCAATAAGTGCTATACTAAAAACTATCCACCATTGTTTATTAGCCTTACCTTCAACTGGTGCAGCAACCTCAACAGTTATGTCATGGTAACTTTTATTTCCAACTATTAAAGGTTGTCTTATAGGTGCTTCGTAATGCGACGCCATAGTCTATATATAATTATATAATTATTAATCTTTTTATACTTCTGTATTTCTAACTTTCACTTGATAAACAACATTAGGTCTAGTTCCAACGTGTTCTAATAAGTGATATGATCTAGTATCCTCAACCATTGCTGTGATTTCACTTTCCTTATCATTGATATCACCAAATACCAAAGCTCCTGTTCCACATGCACTTGAACAAGCAGTTTCAAATTCATCATCTGTAACAGATCTACCTTCTCTTTTTGCTTGTAAAATAGACGCTTGTGTTTTTTGAATACACATAGAACATTTTTCCATAACTCCACGTGAACGAACAGTTACATCAGGATTCAACACCATTCTACCTAAATCATCATTCATATTGAAATCAAATTCATCATTCTGAGCATAATTAAACCAATTGAAACGACGTACTTTATACGGACAATTGTTTGCACAATAACGAGTACCTACACAACGGTTATAAGCCATTTGGTTTTGACCTTGACGACCATGTGAAGTTGCCGCTACTGGACATACTGTTTCACAAGGTGCATGATTACAATGCTGACACATTACTGGTTGAAAAGCAACTTGAGGATTCTCTGATGGATCTTCAAGTGCACTCATCGTTGAAATATATCCAGATGCTGCTTCTTCCTTGAAAGTATCATCGCCAGAAAAACTCTCCTCATGAGAATAATATCTATCAATACGCAACCAATGCATATCTCTTGACTTTCTCATTTCTTCTTTTCCTACAACTGGCACGTTATTTTCCGACTGACAAGCAATCACACATGCTCCACATCCTGTACAAGAATTTAAATCTATTGACAAATTAAAGTGATGTCCTATTGAACTATCAAATTCATCCCACAAATCAACTGAAGTTGCTTCAACTTCTTGATGCCTCAGTGAAACCATAGGAACTGGATTCCAAGAATGTTTTGGATCTAATGAATGATCATTGTATGTAGATAGATTTGTTTCTTTGATAATATCACCTCTTCCCATTAATGTATTGTGTAACTGAATACATGCAAACTCATGCGTTCCAGCAACAACATTTATAGAAACATCCGATTGAGATGAGTTAAAATCTTTATAAAAATGATATGCATTTTTTCCAGTTTGCATTTCAGGTTTCAACCCTACTTTACGTCCATAACCTAATGCTAGACCTATAGATCCGGCTGCTTGTCCTGGTTGTATCAACGCAGGAACAGTTACAGGAATTCCATTTACTGTAAGTTCAACTATACTTCCATTCAATCCTCCATCTGCAACATTCCAGTTTTTTATTCCTAGTCTATCTGCATCTACTTTAGAAACAGTTACATAATTATCCCAAGTTGTTCTTGTGATAGGATCTGGCAATTCTTGCAGCCAAGGATTATTGGCTTGTTGACCATCTCCTAAACCTATCTTAGTATATAATTGTAATTCTAATTCACTTCCTTTAGTAGAAGAAAGACTGCTATATGCTGCAGACATATCAATTGATCCCTCAGAAGAAGACTCTAATGCTGAAGAAGATGCAATGAAATTTCCATCGTGTAATGATTGACTCCAAGATTTTGAAGCACCCATTCCAGCAAATGAATTTTTTATATAATCGTTATACGTTTCTGATTTTCCATTCCATTGTAACAAACAATCCTGAAATTGTTTGGTATCAAATAATGGTTTGATAGTAGGCTGCATTAAACTAAACTGTCCTTTTTTCATTTCAACTAACCCCCAAGATTCTAAATAATGAGGTGTTGCCAATGCATATTGAACCGCTTCTACAGTTTCATTATTGGTCATTGAAAATGCAACAGAAACATCAACCTTACCTAGTCCTTCAACAAATTCTGATGAACTTGCCAATGTATAAACAGGATTAGAATTATTGATAATCAACGCTCCTATTGTTCCTGATTTCATATCTGAAATTAATTGAGCAACTGCTGAATCATTTCCTTGACGTTTGTTATTGGTTATAGAAGTATTTATTACTTCACTACCTATTGTCTTATTTATTGCTAATGCTAGTAATTGTGCATTTTTATCTTGAATTCCAGTTACAACAACTGCATTCGATCCAGCACTTTTAAGTTGTTTTACGGCTTTTGCAACATTTGCATCTTTAGCAGAAGCACCATTTACAATAGCATTGTATAAATCTGCCAAAAGTGTTTTCTGAGCAGATGGTTTTGCTTTAACTCTTATATCAGCATTGGCACCTGTAAGTGACATGTTTGCTTCAAAATGAGTATGATGTGACATTTTTCCATGATCTGGAACTCTTCCTTTTGCATATCCTGCATCGAATCCTCCTCCTTGCCAGTCTCCTAAGAAATCTGCTCCGATAGAAACGATTGCATTGGCTTTAGAAAAGTCATATGATGGCAATGCTCTTGAACCATACATTACTTCGAATGCATCAATCGCTGCAGATTCAGAAACTGAATCATAAATCACATGACGCACATCAGTATAAGCGCCTCCTAGTTGACTTATTAAGTCTGTAGTTAATGGACTTGCATCTGTTGATGTTAAAAACGCAATTGTTTTACCTGCCGCATTTACTTGTTCTAATTTGTTTGCTATTTGAGAATTTGCATCAGCCCAAGAAATAGACTCTCCTTTTAAAGAAGGCCCTTGCAAACGAAGACTATCGTATAATGACAATACAGAAGCTTGAACTCTTGCATTGGTAGTTCCATGCGCTTCTTTATTTGGTTCAATTTTGATAGGACGTCCTTCTCGAACTTTCACCAATACATTTGCAAAATCAAAACCGTCTACCATTGTTGTAGCATAAAAATCTGCTACACCAGGAATTATTCCGTCTGGTTTAACTACATAAGGAATTGATTTAATAACTGGACCTTCACATGCTGCTAAGGAAGCCGCTGCTGTTGAAAATCCGACGTATTTTAAAAAGTCACGACGTGTTGTAGAAGAATTTTCTAATGATTCTTTATCTCCTAAAAATTCATCTGTAGGAATCTCTTCAACAAATTCGTTTTTTCTTAACGTATCAACAATAGAACTATTTTCGTCTAGTTCTTCAACACTTTTCCAGTATTTTTTGTTTGATGCCATATTTAATATTTAATGATTCAAGAATTAAATGATTCAATGATTGAATGACTTAATAAGAATCTTTTAATTTTTTTAATTTAATTCTTTAATTAATAGTGACATTTACCACATTCCATTCCTCCCATTTGCGCTTCAGTCACTTTTTCAACACCAAATTTCTTTGCCAATTGTTCATGAATTTTCTTGTAGTAGCCATTTTCCGTCATATCAACTTCTGTTTCTCTGTGACAATCGATACACCATTCCATTGTAAGAGGAGAATATTGATACACCTCATCCATTTCTTCGACTGGACCATGACATTTCTGACATTTGATTCCTGCAACAGTGACGTGTTGTGAATGGTTGAAATATGCAAAATCTGGTAAATTGTGAATTCTAATCCATTCGATAGGCATTGTTTCTCCAGTATATTGAAGATTCTCTGAGTCCCATCCTACTGCTTTATATAATTTTTGAATCTCTTTATCTAGATATTCTTTTCCTTTTTCTCCTAAAACTGTATTATCAGCAACTTCAGCAATACTCTTGTGACAGTTCATACATACATTTCCAGATGGAATACCTGACATTTTACTATGCTTGGCAGATGAATGACAGTATTGACAATCTATTTTATTATCTCCAGCGTGTATTTTATGTGAAAACTCTATAGGTTGTATAGGTTGATACCCTTTATCTACACCTACAGTTGATAACCATCCAAAGCCGAAAAATGCAGTTGATAATAAAAAGAATATTACCAATAAGAAATGTAAGAATTTATTGCCTTTAAACGCTTCCCACACACCATCAGCTTGTTCAGAAAGCGATAGTCTTTTAGGAGCATTCCCTTTCAATTCATTTACTGTACGATACAAGTTGAATAACATTAATAACATCACAAGCATGATTGCTCCTAAAATATATACTAATGTGTTATCTGCTTGCGAAGACTGAATAGCAACTGCACCTCCACTTACTCCTGCAGTTGGAACTTCTTTTGGCTTTTTTACGTAAGCAATTATATCATCAATATCTTGATCAGACAATTGAGGAAACGCTGTCATTGCTGTAGGGCTGTATTCAGCAGCTTCTTTCGCATCTGCATCTACTTTCTGAAAGGCGGCATTGTCTTTAATCCAAGCCTTTAACCACTCGTTCGATCTTTTCCCTACAGACTCTATTAATCCTGGACCTATTAATTTTTTATCTAATTTATGACATGCCGCACAGTTAGCATTAAATAGTTTCTTACCATTTGCTGCATCGCCTTGAGCCGATAAATTAAGTGTAAAAAAGAAAAGGAAAGCAAGACTGCTGATTGCTAATTTTGATATTAGACTGCGGTATTTCACACTTTTCATATATGTATTCTTCAAGTTTGGTACAATATTTTCATTCTATTCTCGTATAGACTAAAATGGACTACAAAAATACCATTTATAAACAATATTTAAAATCTAATAATAATGTAAAATGTAATTTATAATTATTCTAAATAATATAATTCAATAACGTTTTAGAAAACAATAGTATAGATTTGTAACTTTAATAAAAACACTAATAATGAAATCGAAAAAAATATTTTTATATACAATGCTTATTTGCCTTGTTTGCGTTTTAAATACTAATGCTCAAGAAACTGAAAAAATCGACAAAATATTGGCTAAAAAAATTGAGTTCAATAAAAATAACCGTAAAGCAAAAGGTTTTAAGATACAACTATATAATGGAAATGAAGTAACTGCACGTCGTATAATGGGAAATTTTCAAGCAGAGTATGGATTCTCAGCTGTACTAAATCCACAACTTCCAGACTGGAAAGTACAAGTAGGAAACTACAAAACTCGATTGGAAGCCGATAGAGCATTACTTTCAATAAGAGAAAAATTTATTGGCGCTTTTATTCTTGAAATGGAAATAAATCTTTAAACTTTTCAATACATAAAAAAACCGAAGCAAATGCTTCGGTTTTTTTATTTTAAAGGAATACTGTTTTTTATTTAAGTTTTTTCTTAATTGCTATTTCTTCATAAGCTTCTATAACATCACCTTCTTTGATATCGTTAAATCCTTTTATTTGAATACCGCAATCATATCCTTTAGCCACTTCTTTCACGTCGTCTTTAAATCGTTTCAATGCTTCTAGTTCACCTGAATGAACAACTACACCATCACGAATAATTCGAATCAATGATTTCCTTGTAATTTTTCCACTCATTACCATACAACCAGCAATATTTCCAACTTTAGAAATCTTAAAGACTTCTCTGATTTCAACATTACCTGTAATTTCTTCTTTCATTTCAGGAGATAACATTCCTTCCATTGCATCACGTAAATCATTAATGGCATCATAAATAATAGAATATGTTCTGATA
>CAJQNZ010000033.1 GCA_905479835.1 uncultured Flavobacteriaceae bacterium | reverse complement strand
ACAACTAGTTATATCCACACTAATATAGGTGTTTTACATTAAATATTACGGGATAAACGCAAGTTTTTGTTGTTTTTATCCGTTTTATCTAAATTCTTTAAAGCTATATCTAGTGGACTTTTTATGTTTAGTAAATCTTTTTTTGATACATGAGTATAAATCATTGTAGTCTCTGGTCTTGAATGCCCTAACAATTCCTGTATGTAACGTATATCTATTCCATATTCTAATAGATGTGTTGCATAACTATGGCGCAAAGTGTGTGGCGTTACACGATTTTTTATTCCAGCTATTTCACAAGATCTTTTTAAAAAACTCCGTACACTGTTTGCACTATATTGCTTTCCAGATTGCCCTTCAATAAAATAATCAGTTGGTTTATAAGTTTGGATATAATTCATAATTAAAGGAATCATGCTATCTGCCAATATTACAATTCTATCTTTTCTTCCTTTTGCTTGTTTTATTATTACTTGTCGTCTATCGATATTAATATCATTAACCTTTAACTTTATAAGTTCACTTATTCTCATACCTGAAGAATATATCATTGCTATAACTGCACGATGTTTTAAATTACGCGTATGTCTAATAATATCAATAATTTCTTCTTTTGACAATATGGTAGGTAAGATTTTATTTTTATGAGGCCTTTTTAATTTAAGATTATCTATACCACAAGAAGGATAAAATTCTTTAAATAATTTGATTGCACTTACCATTTGTCTTTGTGAGCTTACACTATATTTTCTTGGTACAAACACATCCTCCGTAAATTTCTCTACATCACGATTATTCAATTTATTCAAAGGCTTGTCCTTGATATAATCAATAAAATCGGCAGTAAAAGTAAAATAGGTTTTAACCGTACTTTCGCTATACTGTCTCCCTTTTAAATACTTGACAAAATCTCGAAGAACAGTTTTATTTTCTTCGGATATATTTCGAGGCTTTCTTATCGTTTTTACCTTTATTTTCTCATAAATAGAATCATGGTATTTTAAGTCAAATACTTCTTTTGAAAATTCTTTATTAAAGATTGCAATGTTTTCATTGGTATATAAAATGTACCAACCTTTCAATGTCTTACTCCATTTAAATTCAGGAATTTTTCTTAGTTTATTAATAAGAGTTTGATTGTATTGAAAATATAGCACAAGTTGAATCTCCTTGCGATGTACTACTTTTTTTAATAAAATGGAAGTTTTAGATACTGTATGATTCATAGCGAATCAAAGATACGTTTTTATTTCAATTAGAAAAAGGTTAATTTTTTTTCCAAAAGAAAGGCGTTAATAAAATCAATACAGTAAATAATTCAAGACGACCTATCAACATTAAGAAAGAACTGAACCATTTAGCAGAAATAGATAAATGGGCAAAATTATTTACAGGCCCTACGCTTCCTATAGCAGGTCCTATATTTCCTAGAGAAGACGCAGATGTACCTAGCGCTGAAGAAAAATCCAATCCCATAAAAGTAAAGATTACTGAACTCACTATAAAAATAAGCATGTAAAGAACAAAAAATGAAAGGATGTTAAAAACAATCTCTTGTTTAACAGATTTTCCTCCATATCTTACAGGAATAATAGCACTAGGATGTAGTAATTTTTTAAATTCTAATAAACTATTTTTAATCATGATAATGTGTCTTACAATCTTCACTCCACCACTCGTTGATCCTGCAGATCCTCCTACAAAAAAGAGTGCAAAAATAACCATTGCTGCAAATGAACTCCACATCGTATAATCTGCTGTGATGAATCCAGTCGTAGTTGTTATTGAAATCACTTGAAAAGCAGCATGTCGAAAAGCGCTTTCTGTTGATCCCCATACTTCTGGATGGTTGATCGAAGTATGTAAAGTAGCATCTTGAAAATTTATAATTAATACAGTAATCAATAAAGTAATACTTAGTACTCCAAATAAATACCACTTGAATTCTTCATTGTTTATAATTTTCTGCCACTTTCCTTTAAAAGCAAAATAGGACATTATAAAATTGGTTCCGGCAATAAACATAAAGAAGATTACAATGTATTGAATCATTGGAAATGCATTCCAATAAGCAAGACTATCATTTTTAGTTGAAAAGCCTCCTGTACTCATTGTAGCCATGGAATGGTTCAATGCATCAAACCAGTTCATTCCAGCTATTTTAAGGAGTAAGAATTCAGCAACTGTTAATGTGACGTAAATAAACCACAAGCGTTTTGCTGTTTCAGTAATTCTAGGATGCATTTTATCTGCCGATGGTCCAGGAGCTTCCGCCATAAATAGTTGCATTCCTCCAATTCCCAATAATGGTAAAATAGCAATAGTCAATACGATAATTCCCATTCCTCCAATCCAATGTGTTGCACTACGCCAAAAAAGAATTCCTTTTGGAGTAGATTCAATATCAGTAAGAATCGTAGATCCTGTTGTTGAATATCCTGATATTGTTTCGAAAAAAGCATTGGTAAAATCGGGTATTGCACCTGACAATAGATAAGGTAATGTTCCAGTCAATGACAGTATTAACCAACCAAAAGTAACAATAAGATATCCGTCTTTTTTTTGCAAGTTTTTAGGTGCATTTCTATTATAAAACCATAGGAAAAAACCAAAAACAATTGTGATTACACCTGCTGTTAAAATTGAGAATTTTTCAGCCTCTTGATAATAGAAACTAAAAGGAAATACTAGAAGCATAAAAGCTCCATTTACCATGGATGTAAGACCGAGAAAACTTAAAATTATTTGGTAATTAAATCTTTTCATTTGAATAATTCTTCAACTTCTGAGATTGCATCTGGTAAACAGAAAACAACTGCCTTATCTTTGGCAACAATTTGGAAATCACCGAAAGTCATCAGTGCCTTCCCATTTCTTATGACACCTCCAAAAACTGCATTTCGAGACAGTTTAATATCTTTTACTTGGTGTTGAGTAACTTTGGAATCTGGCATTACTTCAAATTCTAATACTTCGGCATCTACATGCTTTAAATTGGCAAGTGCTAGAACTTCCCCTTTTCTTACATGCTTAAAAATTTCACTTGCAGCAAGTAGTTTTTTATTAATCAGTGTATCAATTCCGATAGTTTGAGAAATATTTATATAATCCATATTCTCTACAAGTGCAATTGTCTTTTTAACACCTTTGGACTTGGCAACAAGACATGACATAATATTGGTCTCAGAGTTACCAGTAACGGCAACAAAAGCGTCCATTTCTCTAATATTTTCTTCTTCTAATAATTCTAAATTACGACCATCCCCTTTAATGACTAGTGTGTTTTGTAATTTTTCAGCCAATTCAATTGCTTTCGCCTTATCTTTCTCTATAAGTTTCACCTTATACTTTTCATCACACAATTTTGTAGCAGATTTATTTCCTATTTTACTTCCGCCAAGAATCATGACATCTTTAACATTATAGGACTCTTTTCCCGTTAATATGTGTAATTTTTCTAAACTACTTTTTGGGCATGAAAAATAGACTTCATCTCCTAGTTTAAATGTTGTATCTCCACGAGGAATCAATGTTTGAGTATCATCAGCTCTTTTAACAGCAATCGTTATAAATTCAATTTCCGGAAACTTATTCTTTGCTTGTTGGACAGTAAGATTAAGAATTGGAGAACTTTTTTCCAAGGCACTCCCTACAATATTTAAGACACCGTTTTCAAATGTTATTGAATCATTGAAAGTTGATTGATCAAGTAACATTTTTATCTCATCTGCTGCCAATTCTTCAGGAGAAATAACATAGTCTAGTCCGAGATCTTTTAAATCAATAGTAGTACAATTAATAAATTCGGGGTTATTGATTCTTGCAATTGTTTTTTTAGCGCCTAATTTTTTTCCGAGCACAGCAATTGTAAAATTAGTATTCTGAGAATCTGTAACTGCAATTAATAAATCGGTTTTATCTATACCGATATCTTGAAGTGTTTTCAATGAAGTAGCATCACCTTTGGTAGTGATTACATCCAGATGTGTATCTAAGTAATTGAGTTTTTCAGAATTTAGATCGACTACATAGATATCTTGAGACTCATAAGATAGAAGTTTTGCAAGGTGAAATCCGACATCTCCCGCACCAGCAATAATTATTTTCATCTGTTTAATTTAATTGTTTTTTAACGGTCACATGCAGCTTGTAATTAATCATTCACTTGGAAGATAAAATTTTTAACATGCTCGTTTCATACTATGAATATACTTGATACAAATATATTAAACTTATCTTTGATAAAAATAAAAATTTATGAACCATAAAAACACTTCTTTGTCTATAAAAAATTGGAAAGAAGACGATAAGCCTCGAGAGAAAATGATCTTAAAAGGGAAAGAAGTTGTTTCTGATGCGGAATTAATTGCGATCTTAATAGGTTCTGGTAGTAGAGAAGAAAGCGCTGTTGATTTATCCAAAAGAATTTTATCAAAAGTAGAAAACAACCTCAATAATCTGGCAAAGCTGTCCATTGAGCAATTGATGGAGTTTAAAGGAATAGGAGAAGCGAAAGCCGTTTCAATAGTAACAGCACTTGAACTTGGAAGGAGAAGAAGACTTGAAGAAGCTCTTGAAGTATCAAAAGTAACAAGCAGTAAAGAAGTATTTGAAATATTACAACCTTTACTAGGTGAATTAAAGCACGAAGAGTTTTGGATATTATATTTAAACAATTCTAATAAAATAATTTACAAATATCAGTTAAGTAAAGGCGGAATTACAGCAACAGTAGTCGATACAAGAATGGTTTTTAAAAAGGCACTTGAATTATCTGCAACAGCATTGATAATAGCGCACAATCACCCTTCAGGAACCTTGAAGCCTAGTGAAGCAGATAAAAGTTTAACTCAAAAAATTAAAACAGCAGGAGAAACATTGGACATTAAAATTATTGACCATTTAATAATTACTGAAAAAGCGTACTTTAGCTTTGCCGATCAAAATATTTTATAATTGTTACTTGTTTACACACATAAAATCACGCCAAGATTAAGTTATATTTTTAAACACTTTTTTGTGAGAACCTTACATATTCCTGTAAGTTTTACAACAGTAGTTGAAGAATTTGTTTCCCATAATGGACCAAAATTGACCTATTCTAAACTTCCTCTTGGGAACGAATTTTTCATAAGAAGTCATCCTTTATTGTATGAACAAGGAATAAGCGATGTAGATATTATAATGTCTCATTGGGATGAGATTCCTTGTTTTTTTTCAGCCAAAGTAAAAGCAACCATTCCATTTGACGTATTTGCAGCGAGTTTTTACTTGATAACTAGATATGAAGAATATTTACCACATGTTAAAGACTCATATGAGCGTTTTCCGGCAAGTGAGAGTCTAGCTTTTAAAAATGATTTTTTAAAGAAACCATTAATTGATATTTGGGCTGCCAAATTTTTGGAATTATTAAAAGAAAAATTTCCTGATTATGATTTTCCTGAAAGAAAATTTGAATTCATTTCAACAATTAATGTTGATAATGTATTTGCTTTCAAGCAAAAAGGGATTGTTCGAAATACTGTAGGATTTATAAAAGATCTTTTTTCGTTTCGTTTTAGCGAACTTTTAGAAAGGCTTTTAGTATTATTAAATATAAGAAAAGATCCCTACGATACATTTGCAGAAATTGTAGCGCTTTCCAAAAAAGAGAATATTCAGACGATTTTTTTCTTTTTATTAAGTGAATATACAACGTATGACACCAATATCTCACCATCCAATTTTGTCTATAAATCATTAATTAAATCAATTGCTGATTATTTGGAGGTAGGTTTATTACCTTCTCATTTTACAATGAAAAATGCTGTAAAATTGAAAAAAGAGAAAGATAGAATGGAGCAGATTGTCAATAAACCAATTTTGAAATCGAGACAACATTATGTGAGATTTATTCTGCCAGACACCTATCAGAATTTGGTTGAACTAGGAATTGAAGAAGACCATTCAATGGGATATATGGATCATATTGGTTTTAGAGCAAGTACATGTACACCTTTTTATTTTTACGATTTGGACTTTGAAATTCAAATACCAATTAAATTGCATCCATTTGCAGTATCAGATCTCACTTTAAAAAACCATTTTAACTATGTTCCTGCAGTTGCTAAATCCAAAATTAAGGAATTGATAAATGAGGTGAAAAATGTTGATGGAACATTTATAATGATATTTCACAATAAGACGATGTCTAGAAATTCTCATAATAAAAATTGGAATCAAGTGTATACAGATATTATATCGGAAAATAGTTGAATATGATACGTTATGTTGAGAGAGAAAAACTAGATGTTAAGAAATACGATACTTGTATTGAGCAATCTCTGAACCATAAAATTTATGGGTATTCTTGGTATTTAGATAATGTAGCCGATAATTGGGGAGTACTTATTTATGATGATTATCAATATGTAATGCCACTTCCATGGAGAAAAAAATATGGAATTCACTATGTATATCCACCTGAATGGACACAACAATTGGGTGTTTTTTCTTCAAATAAAATTGATGAAACGCTCGTAGATAAGTTTTTAAAAAGTATTCCTAGAAAATTTAAGAAAATAACTGCTAATTTCAATTTTGGAAATTTTCATTCCAAGTTTGAAATCAAGTCAAATTTTTTATTGCAGTTAAATAAATCACATGATTCTATTGTTCAAGGCTATTCTAAATTAAGAAAGAGGCACTTAAAGAAAACATTGGAGCATTCTATTCAATTAACAATTTCTGATAACTGTAGCGACTTAATTGAAATATTTATGTCTCAAAAAAAAGAGACAATTCATATCATTCCATCAAGTTATAAGAAACTAGAAAATCTTATTTCTTATTCCATTAAAAATAAAAATATTAAAATTATTAAGGCGATAGATGCGAGTAATAAATTACTCGGAGGCGCTATTTTTATAATTGAAAATCGTAAGATATATTATTTGTTTTCCACAGTTAATAAAAAAGGTCAAGATTTATTTGTCATGACTCAGATTATAAATTCTATGGTTAACCAATACTCTGATACTGATTACATTCTTGACTTCGAAGGTTCAATGGTTCCAGGAATTGCACAATTTTTCAAGAGTTTTGGAGCGGTTGAAGAAACCTATTTTTCTCTTAAGAAGTATGTTGTTTTTTAAAATAGTATTTAAAAAGTACGAAAGATAAAATTCCAGTAAACCACATTAATATAGCTGAAGTTATGGCTGCTCCTTTAATTCCGTATAACGGAATTAAAGAACTATTTAATATAAAGTTTAATAGCAATGCAATTGCTGTAATAACGAAGTTCATATAGGCTTTTCCTAGAGAAGAAAGTAAGTTGCCATATAACACTCTTATGAATAATATTCCACAGACTCCTACTACAAGAATCATAAAAGTATCGGTATATTCTATAAATTTCTCACTAAAAATTCTCAATATATATTCGGAAAACAACCAGGAAAATACTACAAATACAACACTAATTATTCCAAATAGGAATATGTAATTTTTTATATACTTGTCAATGTATTTTTTATTTTTTATATTTTCTGTAAACGAAACAAAGTCAGTATTCATAAATGCTTGAGGGAGAAATAGAATGCTGAATGGAATCAATGTCAAGTACTTATAATTGGTAATCATTTCCGCATTGCTGAGTAAATTTCCAATCAACAGAATGTCAATAATGAATAATAATTGAGTAACAACATTGGACATGCTTGAGAAAAAGCCATATTTCCAAAACGATAGATTTGTTATAGCTAATACTTGTGTATTAGAAAAATTAATATTTAGTTTTTTAATAAATAGTAGCACAGTTATGATAGGCGAAAAAATCAATGCAATCACATAGCCTTTTTCTTTAAAATAAAAACTGAATACAAGTACAGAGATTACAAGAATCACGTTGTAGATTACTTCAGTAAGTATAAAAGACTTATTGTCATGTTTTAAACGAAATTGAGTTTTAATAATTTCGAGTACATACATTGGTAATAGGATAAGTGATAGAAAGGAAATGTATGTGCTTGTGTTTTCATATTTAAATGAGAACATTAAACTTCCTACAATAATTAAAGTGATCAGTAGTATTGTAACCAATATCCCTTTTTTTAAAACATATATAAATAAGGAGTCTTTTTCATCATTAGTCCTCAATAGCGCCCCATATCTTATAAGCCCTTGATGCAAGCCCAATCCTCCTAAGGGAATGATAAATAAAATAAAATTGAGCGCGTAAATAATAACTCCTAGTTCTTTGTTTGGAATTAATTGCAATGCAATCCAAGAAGCAATAAATGAAAGAAGACGTGCTATAAATGTTCCTGTGAAAACATAAAACCCTGCTCTTTTTTGAAAATTGGTTATATACTGAATAAGATCTTTCAATTGGATGTTATTTTATAATATAATTCTGAAAATAAATTGGTTATGGTTTCAATTCCGAAGTTTTGATGCGCATATTGGTGCATTATTTTTTTATCGTATTTCAATTCTGAATTGTATATTTTTAAAATGGCGGCATGCAATGCCTTTTGATCGTTTGGTTTTATTAAATATCCAAAATTATCAGGAAAATACTCTTTTATCCCACCGACATCAGTCGATATTACAGGAATTCCACAAGCAAATGCTTCTAAAATGACACAAGGAAGATTTTCATAGTTACTGAATAAGATAAATGCGTTTGATTTTTTTAAATAAGATGGAACCTCACTATTTGGGATTTGATCAATGATCTCAATATTTTTTAGTTTCAATTCTTGAACCAAATATTCATATTTTTCAGAATTCTCACCTATTAATTGAAATTTTATAGTTGGAATAGATTTTTGAACTTTAGTAAATACACTAAGAATCCCTTTTATGTTTTTAACATTATTATCCATACTTGAAATATGGGTTATTGTAAAATCTTTCAATAGTTCATCACTGATATTGAAATGTGAAGTGTTAACGACATTTGGAATTATTGAATAGTTTCCTTTCAATCCATATTCTTCCATTGCATGTTGTAAATTCTTGCTAACAGGAGTTATAAAATTGGCATTTTTTATGATTAATTGAGTTGTCTTTTTTTGTAAAAAACCAATTTTTTTATTGTGAGGAAATTGATATCCACTCCAATGTTCTGAAATAAGATATTTTTTATTTTTAAACCATTTATAGTATAGAGCAACGATTCCAACAGGAAAAGAAATGTTCAGATGTATTAAGTCATAGGTTTCTATTTTATTTATTTCTTTTATATAAGTAGTAAAAAAAGATAAGAAATTTAGAATTTTATTTTTAGTTTTTGGAAGGTAAATAAGTTGCAATTCAAGATTTGACTCAACAGAAGTTTTATAGACTTTTTCTATGATGGAATCATCCATAACGACATGAATGACTGTCACTTTATGTTGGGATGAAATGGCTTGCGCATGTCTTTCAATAAAGTCGCCTATATATGGCTTTAGATTGTTGGGATACCAACTGCTTAAGAATAATATATGAAGTTTATTTCTCAATAAAATATGTTTGTTCAAATATAACAAAATTTCAATCACGCTATTTTTTAATTCCTTTAATAACTGTATTTTTATCAAATGAAAATCAAACACATATTTTTCGATCTAGACCATACATTATGGGATTTTGAATCCAATTCCAAGGCAACTTTCAATAAGATATTAAAGGATAATAATATCAATATCAATTTTGAAAAATTCTTAAATTACTACAAGCAGATTAATTTAGATTATTGGAGGTTATTTAGAAATGATGCTATTTCGAAAGAGAAACTTCGGTATGGAAGGTTGAAAGATACATTTGAAAAAATTAATATTCAAGTTTCTGATCAAGTGATACACACATTGTCGGAAGATTATATAACGTATTTATCTTCTTTTAACAAAGTGTTTGAAGGTACTTATGAAGTATTAGATTATTTGAATAAAAAATATACATTACACATCATTACTAATGGATTTTCTGAAGTTCAAAATTTAAAAATGGTTAATTCTAAATTGGATGTTTATTTTGATAAAATAATCACTTCAGAATCAGTAGGAGTGAAGAAGCCCAATCCTTTAATATTTAAGCATGCTCTCGAACAAGCCAATGCCACTGCTGAAGAGAGTGTGATGATAGGTGATAGCTGGGAAGCGGATATTATGGGTGCTAAAAACTTCGGAATAAAGCCAATTTATTGTAATTTTGAAAATCAATCTGTAGGAGAATCTGTCCTAAGTATTGAAAACTTACTTGATTTAAAAAAATACTTGTAATTAAAACAACACAATAATGTTTAAAATAAAATGTAGTCTATTTATTTTTGCTTTTAGTTTTTTATCAATGTTTTCTCAAGAGGGAAGTATTAATAATTATAAATATATCATTGTTCCAGAACGATTTGAATTTCAAAAAAGTGAGGATTCTTTTCAGATTAATTCATTGACTAAGTTTTTATTCAATAAATATGGATTTAATGTATTGTTAAGTAGAGAGCAATATCCTGATGATTTAAGTCAAAATAAATGTTTGGCATTGACAACTCGGATGAATGAAAGTTCTAAAATGTTTGGGAAAGAAATTAATTTTGACTTGGTAAACTGTAAGAATATTGTTGTTTATTCTTCTAAAAATGCTACTTCCAACTTAAAAGAATTCAATAGAGCTTATCAAGATGCGATTCGTAAAACATTTGAAAGTTTAAAAGCGGTGAACTATAATTATCAACCAAGTGATGTTGTCTTAAAACAACCAGGAAAACCAGAAACAATTGTCATTGAAAAAGTAAAAACTCCACAAGTAGAGATACCACAAGTAGTGAAAGTTATTCCAGAAGTAGTACTTCAAGAAAAAGAAATTAAAAACGTCGAGAATCCTATTGCAAGTAATACGAAAGTTGAAGAACCTTTGATAGCGAATTCTTTTTTAACAGTACAAGAAATTGAAAACGGATTTAATCTAGTTGATAATACGGATAAACTTCAATATATACTTCAAGAATCTAGCGTTAAAGACGTGTATATTGTCAAAGGCATTGATGGGATTTTATTTAAATCTAAAAACAAATGGATTTTAGAGTATTATCAAGATAATCAATTCTTTACAAAAGAATTAAATATTAAATTCTAGTAATTATACTTGTTTTTCCATCGTTTTTTTAGAAACTCTCTAAAACTATTTTCTCTTACATTATTTCCAGGTTCATACAATTTAGAATTTGAAATTTCTTCAGGTAAGAACTCTTGATCAACAAAGTTGTTTTCGTGGCTATGAGCATATTTATACTCTTTTCCATAGTTGAGGTCTTTCATCAACTTAGTCGGAGCATTTCTTAAATGAAGAGGAACCGATAAATCACCTGTTTTTTGTACAAGTTGTTGGGCTTTTCCTATTGCTTCATAGGAAGCATTGCTTTTTGGGGAATTGGCAAGATAAACGGCACATTGACTTAGAATAATTCGGGACTCAGGGAATCCAATTGTATTGACTGCTTGAAAAGTATTATTGGCAAGAATCAGTGCATTAGGATTTGCATTACCGATATCTTCAGAAGCAGAAATAAGCAATCTTCTAGCGATAAATTTTGCGTCTTCACCACCTTCAATCATTCTTGCAAGCCAATATACGGCAGCATTAGGATCACTTCCTCGGATAGATTTTATAAACGCAGATATAATATCATAATGTTGTTCACCTGTTTTATCATAACGTGCCATATTTTTCTGAACACGTTCTAGCACATATTTGTCAGTAATTGTTACAGTACCTTCTTCAGAACTGACAAGTAACTCGAATATATTTAATAATTTTCTTGCATCACCTCCAGAAAGACGAAGTAAAGCATCGGTTTCTTTAAGTTTCACTTTCTTTTTAGAGATTAACTTATCATTCTTGATAGCTCTCTTTAAAAGCGCAATTAAATCTTCTTTGTCAAATGAGTTTAGAATATAAACCTGACAACGAGAGAGAAGAGCAGGAATCACTTCAAAACTTGGATTTTCAGTTGTTGCTCCTATTAATGTTACCCAACCTTTTTCTACAGCACCCAATAAAGAATCTTGTTGTGATTTACTGAAACGATGGATTTCATCAATAAACAAAATTGGATTTTTGGTAGTAAATAATCCACCGCTATTTTTCGCCTTATCAATTACATCTCTGATATCTTTTACACCAGAATTGATGGCGCTCAACGCATAGAAAGGGCGTCCAGATTCTTTTGCAATAATATTGGCCAATGTAGTTTTCCCTATTCCTGGAGGTCCCCAAAGTATCAAAGATGGAATGATTCCATTCTTGATATGCTGCGTTAAATACCCTTTTTCACCAATTAAATGTTGCTGACTGATGTATTCTTCAAGTGTTTTCGGACGTATTCTTTCTGCTAATGGTTCATTCATCGTATAAAAATAGTAGTTTTATAGTGATAAAAAACAACTAACTGACAATTTTTCAGAACATACATCATTGGATGAATTATTGAATGTTATATTTTATGGAAGATTCAAAAATTTTTAAATTTCGAAATTCGGTTTTATATGCTCCAGTAATCAGTGTCTTTTTAATATGGATGGTCTATTGGATAGAAATTAAATTTGATTATAATTTTACAAGATTAGGAATTCATCCTTTAACGATAGAAGGATTGAAAGGTGTCTTATTTTCTCCATTTATTCATAGTAATGTATCCCATTTATTTAACAATTCTGTACCGCTAGCAGTATTACTAGCAGCATTATTCTTTTTTTACAATAAAATTGCTCTTAGAATTCTTTTTTCAGGAACCTTATTTACAGGAATATTCACTTGGATCTTAGCAACTAAGTCTTATCATATTGGAGCAAGCGGAGTAGTATATATGCTGTTTAGTTTTATTTTTTTTAGTGGAATAATTAGAAAGCACTATCGATTAATTGCGGTTTCTTTAATTGTCATTTTCTTATATGGAGGATTGATATGGTATATTTTTCCTATTAAAGCTCAGATGTCTTGGGAAGGTCATTTATCAGGGTTTTTAGTTGGTTTGATATTGTCAATTTTATATAGGAAAGTAGGACCCTTAAAAAAGGAGTATATCTATATAGAAACAGAGTTTGATACTTTGTTTGATAAAGATGGAAACTTTGCTCCACCTACCGAAGAAAATGAAATCGAATTAGACGATTTAAGAGATAATTCAGATTAAACCTTCCTTTGCCTTACACATTCATATAAAAACGCACCACAAGCAACAGAAACATTTAAAGATTCTATTTCTCCCAATAATGGTAATTTAGCTTTCTCATCTACCAATTTTAAAATTGATGGGTTGACACCTCGATGTTCAGATCCCATGATGATTGCTGTAGGTTTTTTAAAATCTACGGTATATAAACTATCATCCGTTTTTTCAGTTGCAGCGACTAGTTGAATTTCTTCTGCTTGTAAAATATAGATTACATCTTTTAAATGATCAACTCTGCATATCGGAACTTTAAATGCGGCTCCTGCAGAAGTTTTAATTGCATCGGCATTTAAAGGCGCACTTCCTTGATTTTGAATTATAATTCCATCTACTCCTGTACATTCTGCCGTTCTTATTATTGCTCCAAAATTTCGCACGTCTGTTATTTGATCTAGCAATAAGAATAGAGGAGTGGTATTGGATTTTTTTACTTTTTCAAGTAAAGTTTCAAAATCATGAAAATCTATAGGTGATATGGTTGCAGCGACACCTTGATGATTGTTGTCTTTTGATAAATGGTTTAATTTTTCTACAGGAACATGACTTGTAGAAATTTTATGTGCCTTAATCAATCCATTTAATTCTGAAAATAAATTTCCAGTCAATCCTTTTTGTAAATATACTTTTTGAATAGTTGCACCTGAATTAATTGCTTCAATAATTGCTCTTATTCCAAATATTTTTGATGATTTTATTTCCATAGTGCAAATGTATGTAAAATAAAAAACCATCAGTCAATTGACTGATGGTTTTTATGAAATAAATTTAGATTAGAATTAATCTATAACTCCATATTCATTAAATGGTGTTGCCCAAGCAGAACCATCTATTTCAAATCCTTCTTGATCTAATACAGGATTCATAGTGAATTCAGGTATTGCAGTACAAAGGAAACTGAAAGATCCAGTAGCAGTTACATTATAAGGGTAACTAGTACCTTGGTAATCAGTTGTGCAAAGGTATTGTGAAGCAATAGAAAATTCACCAGTTGCAGTATCAACATCAAGTTTTACAGCTGCACTGTCGATGATTACTTCTCCCCACCAACCTTGTAACCAGTTAGAAGAAATTCCTGTCATCCATAAATCTCCATTAGCATCAATTGTTGTTTCAACTTCACATGCATATCCGAAATATTCCCACCAAGAACCTCCACCAGTCCATGTTCCTACATAGTCACTTAAATCCATAGTAGCTCCTTCTCCAACTCTAGTAACTGTGTAATCAGTACCGCTTTTTACAACGCTAGCCATAACATAGTAAGCTTCAGGACATACATTTGCAGTAGGCATAACATCACTAAAACTATGATGAGCATCATTTATTTTACCTAATTGATTAAGAGTTAAGTCTAAATTAAGATTAGTTAATATATCTGTTGCAGCAAAATAATCAGCAACGATATAATACGTACCATCAGGTCCATTTCCAGGAACAACAAGTTGTTCAAAGTCTCCAGTATCTGCAGATAATAGAGTTCCGAAATTAGCATCCGTTAATAATAATCTTAAATCAGCAACATCTAAAGGATCAGCTTCTTCACCAAAATTATCAGTAACAGAAACGGCTTGCATCCATTCAAGGTCAATAATTAAATCATCTTCACTTACATTTAAAATAGTAAAAGTCATTGTTTCTGGAGTAATACTTGCATTTGCAGTTGTATTATCACCTACTTGAATCGTTACTGTTTCTGTATCTTCAGCAAGTTCATCAGCTAGAATTGTAATTGTTCCAGTTGCTGAAGTTGATCCAGCACGAATAACTAAAGAATTATCAATAGTAAAATCATCTCCCATTGTAGCGTCACCACCTATTTGTGATACTTTAACTACAACATCTACAAGTTGTGTAGTACTTAAATCTACAGTATATGTATAAGATGAGTTATCTTCAATTAAACTAAGGTTAGAAACCTCAGGTGTAATTGTTATTTGTGGTGATGTTGGTATAACATTACCTGCTCCAGTATATTCTTCTTGATCGGTTGTACAACTAGAAACTAGTAGTACAAAAGCCATTAGAGTATAAAGAAAAGCTTTTTTCTTAAATATTATTGTATTCATAATTTTAATTATTTTTATTAAATTAGTTTACTATTTTTTCTAATAAATGATAAAACTCTCTTGGTCCAGAACCAGTAGTAAGATATCCATAAACCATATCTAATTGATCTTTTCCATTTGCAACAATAGTTGCTACGTTTGGATCAGATGTAAAACCAATTACATTTGTTAAGTTCGAAGCATCAGCTGGATAAGTAGTAAGTGGTTGATCATTTAAAATCTGAGCAACACCATCCCATTCAGCAGGATACGTTATAGCAGAAGTTGTAGGGTCAATTTGGAAATACAATACATTTCCAGACCATCCAGAAACAATTCCCCATTCAGCCCATTGATACGTAACTGCATCAATTGATTTAATTACCATTTTCTCTCCAGTCCACATTGCTCCACCACCATTGTTTGCTCCTAGTCTGAAATACTCACCTTTTAAAGTTGTATACGTTCCAGCAAAACGAGTTGAAACAGCAGCTTGAGTAGTAGAATAATTTAAAGTTTCTAATCCATTACTTGTAGTTGTGTAATACTGAAGTTCCCAATAATCTCCAATAATGAAATCACCATCATTAGAAGATAAAGGAGTTCCTTCAACACTTAACCCTTCAATTAATTCAGGGAAAGTAAATGAATAAGTGAATTGACTATTCTGAGCAGTATCTGCAATATCGATAGTTTTAAAGTTATCAACTGTATTAGATACTAGAGTAGTTTTTACCTCTTCACCATCAACCATTTCAGTTTTAGTAGTATAAAAAGTTTTAGCAACTCTTACACTAGTAGATTTTACATCTCCTTGAAATACTCTTACAGTTGCACTGTACGGACCTTGATTTCCTACTACATAATTCAATGATATGTTTTTCACATCAAGTAAACCTCCAGTTTGAGAAACGCCTGCGTTATTGTCAACATTTAGATCTTCATCATTACAAGCAGTAAATACTAGTAATGATAAAAATATAAGGCTTAATTTTTTTATTGCTTTCATAATTTTAATTTTAATTTTTTAATTATTTATTCCACCATACTTTGGTTGTTAATAAATCAGCACCTTGTGCAGCAACAGCAGCACTATAATTTGCAGCATTTATTGAACTTTCAATAGTAGGATAAGTAAATCTTGAAGGAATTTCACTTATGTTTCCATCTAGAGCTGGTGAAAGTACAGGATAACCTGTTCTTCTTTGTTCAGTCCATGACTCAATTCCCTGAGTAAACATAGCAATCCATTTTTGATTTCCTATTTGTTCTAAAGCATCATTTTTAACAACACTTAAAGGAGTTCCTGTCTGAGTTTTAAAAGCATCAGCATCAGCTTGTGCAACTTCATTTGCAGCAAAACTAGCATCAAGTCCTTTATCATAATATGCTTGAGCAGATCCACTGATCAATCCTTCTAATACTGCTTCAGCCATTAAAAACTGTAATTCAGCATAAGAAACGAAATATCCTGGTGCTTCTGGTCGTAAATAAAAATCACCAAGTGGAGAAACATTAGCATAGTTATAATCATCGTTAGGTACACTTTCTATTCCTGCAGGCTTACCTCTATATTCATCAGCATCATTCAATCCAACTATTACAGAGAGTCTAGGATCATTATTATTTTGTAGCATATCTACAAGTACTGAATTCACTTTCCATTCACCTCTTGTTCCAAAAACAATTGATTCATAAAAAGGATTTGCACTCGGAGCAGAACCTAGATAAATTAATTTAGCTTCATCATCATTTGAACTAAATAATTTTCCAGAATTAATTAATGCTCTTAAATCACCAGAAACATCTACTTTTCCAGAAATTCTCATCAAAGCTCTAAATTTTAATGATGCAGCAAATTTTTCCCAACCACTAGCATCACCATTATATAGGATATCAGAAGTAGCATCAATACTACCTTCACCACCTATAAGACTCATTGCAGTGTCTAGCATTCCTAATATTCCAGTATAAACTGCAGCTTGAGCATCATATTTAGGAGATATAATTCCTTCATCTGTAGACATTGCTTCAGAAAATGGAATGTCTCCATAAATATCAGTTAAAACTGAATAACCATAGGCTTGTAAAATTAAACCTACTGCATTTACTTTGTCATTACCTTCAGTTTCAGCTAGAAGAGACAAAGAATATGCATCAGAGATTCCAATTGCAAAATAATTACTCCAAGTAGAAGTAACTACGCTTTCACGAGGTATATATCTCTCTTCATCATTATATTGAACCTTAGTCATTTGTTGCGCCCATGTAGCAAATTCACCACCTACAAACGTACTATAGTTCGTATTTTGCATTTGTCTCACAGCACTTGGAATCAATAAGTGCGATGGAACAGCAGTTGGATTGTTAGGATCTACGTTTATTTCCTCAAAATCTTTATCACAACTCACAAAAACTATAGCAGTTATGAGTGCAAAGATTGATGTTAACTTAAATCGTTTCATATTTTTTAAATTTATTTTATTAATATTAATTATAGTCCAACTCTTACATTAAAACCAATAGTTCTAGTTGAAGGAATTTGACCAAATTCTTGACCTTGTTCAGCATTAGAACTACTAAAAGCAGATTCTGGATCAATATGTGGAGCATTCTTGTGTAAGATTGCTAAGTTACGACCTACAAGTGAAAAACTCACATCGTTTAATCCAGTATTGTTTAAGATATCTTTTGGTAACTTATACGTTAACATCATTTGACGTAATTTTACATAAGAAGCATCAAATACAGCAGATTCAACAATAGAATTACTGTAGAAATTTTTATTGAAAGATTCAGCAGTCACTACAACATTGTTAGGTACATAATTACCATTAGAATCAAGCATTTGTCCATCTCCTACAATACCAGTTTCTCTTCCCGCAACAGTGTTTGACAATGCACCAGCATAGTTACCCCAAGTTGTTGACATTGAATGAATATCTCCACCAATTTTTGCATCTATCAAAGTATATAAAGAAAAGTTCTTATAATCTAAAGTGAAATTTACACCACCTGCCCAATCTGGAGTTACATTTCCAAGAATTTTAGTTCCTGAAGCTAACTGAGCTTGACCATTTTCATAAAGAATACTTCCATCTGGAGTACGTTCCCAATAGTTCCCTACAATTGAACCGTAAGGCTCACCTTCTCTTGCTTCAAGAGTCATGTTCCATTGTCCACCTAAAACTAATGCTTCTAATCCACCTAATGATACAACAGTATTTTCGTTTTTAGCAAAATTTACTCCAACATCAAGTTTCCAGTCATCATTTCTAAGCACAGTACTATTTAATTGTAATTCTATACCTTTATTATTTAACTCTCCAACATTACTAATAGCATTCGTATATCCAGAAGCAGAAGAAACCTGTACAGGTACAACTAAATCAGAACTTGTTTGATCATAATAAGTAGCAGTTAATCTCAATCTACTGTCAAATAATCTAAGATCTGCACCAACCTCATAACCTTGAGTTGCTTCAGACTTGATATTAGGATTGTTTAAAGTTCCAGGTAAGAATCCAACTGTTGTTGTTCCAAATGGCTGAGATGACAATCCATAAACTGGTGCAAGTTGATATGGATTTAATGCTCCAATACCTCCTACTTTAGACCATCCTCCTCGAACTTTTAAGAAGAAATCATCAGATCCAACGATATCAGAAATTACAGCACTACCCGTAACAGATGGGTAAAAGAATGAATTATTATCTATAGGTAATATACTTGCCCAGTCATTTCTTCCTGAAAATTCTAAGAATACCATGTTTTTATAACCAATCTTACCAAAACCAATAAAACTGTTAATACGTTGTTCACCTGTGTAATCAGTTATACTGTAATTACTACCAGCTCTTAAATTATTTAAATCAAATAATCCAGGTAGTTGTAATTGAAGAGCATCAACAACATTTGTTTGATTTGTTCTCTTCATTTGTGCCCCACCTACGGAAAGATCAAACGTAAAGTCTTCGTCTATTTCTGTATTGTAAGATAAAAACACATCAGCATTTCTTTCAGTGTAAGATCTTACATCTTCTCTGTAAAATCCATTTGCAGCACTGTTTGATCCTTGTTCTTGTCTGCTTTTCGCTATACTATTCCAGTGATCAATACCTAATTTTCCGTTTAATGAGAAATTATCATTAAATTGATAGTTAAAACCTACATTACCCAGAACTCTATCTCTTTCGAAATCATTCGTATTCGTTTCTAAAACCCAATATGGATTGTTTTGAAATACAGTATTCCAGTTTAGTGGAGTTCCTGCAGCAGCTGTTCCATCAGCAGATAATGGTAAACTTCTCCAATCTTTTAATGCTTGGAAATCTACGTTTCTTCCAGACCAAATAAATTGTTGAATTGGATTTTCATTATTGTAACCAGCAATTGGTAAGTTATCACTTCCTGATTTAATATAATTTACAGAAACTGTTGTTGTCAACTTTTCACCTATTGTAAGTGAAGAATTAGCCCCAACATTAAATTTCTTGTAATCAGTAAAAGGGATTATACCAGTTTGATCCATATTTCCTAAAGACAATCTGTAAGAAATATTTTCAGCACCACCAGAAAGTGATAAGTTGTTCGTTAATGTAACTCCTGTATCATAAAAATCTTTGATGTTATCTGGATGAGAAACCCAAGGTAATGGCGCACCACCTACTTTATAAGAGTCCCACTGAACAAATTCTAAACCAACATCTAAAGGTGGTCCCCAACTTTCATCAATTCCACCATCTCCACTAGAACCATTGATAAACTCAAAATTATCACGGCTTCCACCTTGACCATATGAATTTTGATATTCTGGAAGGATCAATGCATTTTGAAAATCAACATTTGTTGAAAGAGTAATTCCTAATGTAGAATTTTTCTTACCGCTTTTAGTTTTAATTTCAATTACACCATTTGCCGCTCTTACACCATAAAGTGCAGCTGCAGCAGGCCCTTTTAAAACATTCATTGATTCAATATCATCTGGATTAATGTCAGAAACACCATTTGGTAAGTCTCTACCTCCACCAGAACCAGCATTTCCACCACTTGTACCATTGTAAATTGGCACACCGTCTACTACATATAACGGTTCATTATTACCAGTAATAGAACTTGCACCCCTTAATACAACTCTTGCAGAAGCACCAACTGCACCAGAACTTGACGTTACTTGTACACCCGCGATTTTTCCAGAAAGAGCATTTGATAAGTTAGCCTCTCTTGCTTTAGTGAATTCATCACCTTCAAGTTGTTGAGAAGAGAAAGTTGAAGATCTCGCTTCTACTTTTCTACCAAATCCTGAAATAACAACCTCAGTAAGAGCTTCAGCATCTGCTTCCATAACAACATTAATGTTGTTGTTTGCCCCAACAGTTCTTGATTGACTAGCCATTCCTATAAAGCTATATTGAAGAACATCTCCAGCATTAGCAGAAAGTGAATAGTTACCATCGAAATCTGTTTCAGTTCCAGTTCCAGTTCCTTTAACTATAATACTTACTCCTGGTAATGGACCTGATTCGTCAGATACAGTACCCGAAATAGTTTTAGACTGTGCAAATGATATTTGCACTACCAACGCTAGTAACAGCGTTAAAATTCCATTAAACTTTGTTTTCATTTGTATAATTATTTGAATTAATTAGCGCCAAAAGTCTTAATAATTACTTAAAAAACCAACTTTTTAACATAAAAAAAGTTAAAAAAGTTAAATAAAAGTTAATGACTTTTGTGGATATCCTAAAAATAAGATGGTTGATAACCTAAAAGGTTGCGTGTAGATTAAAAAAATTGTAAAAATTTAATGTGAAATCTAGAATTGTCTATAACTATAGGTATGTTTGATTCTTTTCCTATTGCATAACTTAAGTTTAGGACGCCAGATTTAAGTTTATATTGATATCCAACACCGAAACTATAAACTTGTGTATTTTTATTTATCATTTCATTATTTATCTGTGCAAAGTCCGTTATTGTATACAAGTATGAGGAATTATATAGATGGTATCTGTATTCTATATTTAGTATTGAATGAGATGATGTGAAAATGCTATCTTCATTAAATCCTCTTATCGAGTTGGTTCCACCGATTCTGAATAATTCGTTGGTCAATAAGTTGTCAGAAATTAATATTGCACTATTATTTTGAATAAAAATTGAATTCTTCTGATTCAATATCCAATTATAAAAGGTTGTTATTTCATATTTTGATTGTTCAGTTTGATTACCTTCAGAAATTAAAGTCCTATTTCCCCATATTGCTGCCAATTGGAAAAAAAATTTGGTTTCATAATTTTTTCTATCAATAACATTTTTTTCAAATGAAAACCCATAAAAATTGTTTTTGAATTCGCTTATTCCAGTTTGAGTATCATTAGATGTTAAATCATTTGAATTTTCCGATTGATATTTTGCTGCTAAAGTTGTATGTGGGTTTAGTATGTATTTTAAATCAATTGATGCTTTGGTGTTTAAAAATGTAGTATCTTGTTTGTAGATATTAAATGATACTTTTGGTGTAATCCTAGAATTAAATACAAATGGGATTTCGGCTTTAAGATTGAATATTTTCTGATCCTCGCCATTACTCTTCCATTTAAAGGTAACACTTTCCCCTCTATTGAATGCATTATGAAGAAATAAGTCAAAATATCCATTGAATTCTAATTTTCCAATATCATTGGTTGAAAAACCTATAAGTCCGTCAAATATATTTGATCTGTTTTTTTGAAGATACAAATAAATAGATGTAGAGTCTTTAGTGAACAAAATCTCTGAAGGTTTTATTTCTGATGCAAACCGTATTGAATTTATTCCTTTACTTATTTGGGTAATTTTATTAGAATTAAAAATCTCGCCTTTTTGTAAATTCAGATAATATTTGATAAATGATTTTGGGAATTTCGAATACCCTTTGATAATAATGTTATCAAAAAATCTATTTTTTAAGTTTTTTACATTTAATTCTGCTTTAAAACCATGTTCTAGAGTGACTAAATTTTTTAAAGACACTTTTACAAATGTATTTCCTTCCAATTCTAGATAGTTTACCATTTTATCTAGGACTTCTGAAACTTGATTAATAGGTATTGTAAAAAAAAAGTCATTTATAGAAGTTACATTATTTTTTATTATGTCTATTGGAATAACATTAGAGTCATAAAAGACTTTAATAAGATCCGTTTTATTACCTATATTATAATGAGTAATATAAATTGAATCTTTATTAATAAGTTTTTCAACATAACTATTTAGAAAGCCTCTTTTTTGTAAAATGATTGAAATAGAATCAATTTCTGACAATATAGATTTTTCAGTCAAATGGAATTTATGATAATCAATAGATTTAAGGTTGTATATTGAATCATTTGAAGTGATTTTTAGTTCCAATGTTTGAGAATGTCCAGAGGAGACTCCTAATAATAGGATAGTGAGAAATATATAACAGGTAAATTTTATTTTCAAATCACTTAAATATGAGTTATAATATAGGTGTGAATATAGTGTATTCAGGGAATTAATTAAACAATATTAAAAATAAGTTAAATCGTTCTTGAATTATTAGAATTTAATTGTACATTTGCACACTCTTAAAAAAGAGAAGTTTAACAAAAAAACGTAAACAATAACAAATTAGTATGCCAACTATACAACAATTAGTACGCAAGGGAAGAACCAGTATAACTAAGAAGAGTAAATCGGCGGCTTTAAATTCATGTCCTCAACGAAGAGGGGTATGTACTCGTGTTTACACAACGACACCTAAGAAACCAAACTCAGCAATGAGGAAAGTAGCAAGGGTTCGTTTGACAAACGGAAACGAGGTAAATGCATATATTCCTGGAGAAGGACATAACCTCCAAGAGCACTCGATAGTATTAGTAAGAGGCGGAAGAGTAAAAGATTTACCAGGAGTAAGGTATCATATTGTTCGCGGTGCTTTAGATACTGCAGGTGTTGCAGGTAGAACACAGCGAAGATCAAAATATGGTGCAAAACGCCCAAAAGACAAAAAGTAATAGTAAACTTTTTAATGTAAAGACATGAGAAAAAGAAAGGCGAAAAAAAGACCTCTTTTACCAGATCCTAGATTTAATGACCAATTAGTTACCCGTTTTGTCAATAATTTAATGTGGGATGGTAAAAAGTCAATAGCATATAAAGTATTCTACGATGCAATGGATATTGTAGAGGAAAAGAAAACAGACGAAGAAAAAACTTCTCTTGAACTTTGGAAAGAAGCATTGTC
>CAJQNZ010000032.1 GCA_905479835.1 uncultured Flavobacteriaceae bacterium | reverse complement strand
CCCGAAATAAGTTTATTTTTTACAGACATATATTGCCCTAATTTAACACCTATGTCTGGATGTAACCAACGAAACATCCATTTAAATAATGGGAAAGTAAACACCTTTTTCATTCGTTTATATCCTTTGTCTCCTGGCCCTAAACCATCTCCATGTCCAATTAAAAAAACTTTATTATTGATAAGGAATTCTTGAGGCTTATGATATACAGGAATATTGAGTTCTTGTTCAAAATAATCTCGCATCCATAAATCGTGATTTCCAACAAAAAAATAGATCGGAATCCCACTGTCTTTTATTTCTGCTAATTTCCCTAATATTCTAACATACCCTTTCGGAACAACGGTTTTATATTCATGCCAAAAATCAAATAAATCTCCCAATAAAAATATTGCTTCTGCATCTTGTTTTATACGATCGAGCCATCGAACAAATTTCTGTTCTCTTGGAAAACTATCTTCTCTTGTTGGCGCTCCTAAATGTTGATCTGAAGCAAAATATATTTTTTTATGAGTATTCACAATTGCAAAGTACAAAGATTAATCGGTCAATTCCAATTTCATAACTGCATTGATCATTTTATCATCCTTATTAAGGATTCTTGCATAATCATTATCGCTAAATATCTGTTGGGCAATACTTTCTTTTAAATAGCGCTCAATTATTGATTTTTTTTGACTGGGAATAGAACCAACAATAGTAAGAGTCTGCAAATATTTATTTAACAACTTATTGTTATTTTCAAATTCTGCATTGAATCTTTCTAAAGACCATCCTTCAAGCACATCTCTATTGGTATCAATGTAATTAAAGACAAATTCATTCATCTCTTCGAAATATTTACGCTCTATCATTCTAGTTGTATCTATCGCAACAAAAATATCTGGAACTATTCCTCCTCCTCCATAGACAGTCTTTCCTTTTGGTGTTGTAAATTTTAAAAAGTCATTTACTTTTATACTATCAACATTTACCAATTCTCCATTTTCATATCGTTTATAAAAACTCTCATAATACTCTTTATCTTCACTAAGGCTATATGGTTTTTGAATAGAACGACCTGTAGGTGTATAATATCTCGAAGTTGTCAATCTAAGTGCTGATCCATCTCCTAGATCCATGGTCTGTTGCACCAACCCTTTTCCAAAAGATCTTCTCCCAATAATAGTTCCCTTATCATTATCTTGCAATGCTCCCGCAACAATTTCACTTGCCGAGGCTGAGTTTTCATTGATCAAAATAATCACTTCTCCTTCTTCAAAATTTCCTTTTTCTGTAGCAAATGCCTCATCAATCTGTCCTCTTTTATTTTTGGTAAAAACAATCAATTTATCATCTTCAAGAAATTCATCAATAATACTATTGGCAATATCCATATAACCTCCAGGATTGTCTCTTAAGTCAAATATCAATTTGTTCATTCCTAGTTCTTGAAGAGAACCTAGTGCTTCTTTAAATTCATCATAAGATGTTCTAGAAAATAGTTCTAACTTAATATAGCCTACTGTATCGTT
The DNA here is from genome assembly GCA_905479835.1 of uncultured Flavobacteriaceae bacterium. Taxonomy (GTDB): domain Bacteria; phylum Bacteroidota; class Bacteroidia; order Flavobacteriales; family Flavobacteriaceae; genus Urechidicola. The sequence goes on along the minus strand of CAJQNZ010000032.1, from coordinate 50,055 downwards.
TAACATATAACTTGCAGTTACGCTTTTAATGGAAACCTCTCCTCTAATCAATGGAAATTGTATTATTTTATCTTCTGAAGGTCTGTAAACTGTAACATTTACTTCCGTCTTATCCTCTCCTTTCAGAGATTTCATAATTGTATTATTTATCTTTCTAATACCTGAATTTGTCTCTTTCTCTCCTACTTTTAATGTTGCTTTTCTATCAAGTCCAGTCCCATATAAAGTGTCTTTATCAGCATAAATAATTCTATCTCCTGCCTTGATTCCAGCAGCTTCACTTGGTCCATTGGAAAGAATTTTCGTTACTACAACTGAATCTTTATGAATTGTAAACTGGACTCCGATTCCTACGAAATTCCCTTGCATGGTTTCATTATCTCTAGCATATTCTTCTTTGGTATAATAGGCAGAGTGTGGATCCAATTTCCCAACTATTTGATTAATCGCAACATCCAGTAATTGATCTGTATTTACCTCATCTACATAATCGTATTGAATATAATTGATGAGTTTTTTTATTTTATTTTCTTCACTATTGCTCTTAAATATTGAAGTTTTATTGTCAAAATTCAAAAAACTCCCTATCATAATCCCAATAGCTATTGCTATTGCTAAATATATTGGTACATATTTATTATTCATTCTTATCTTTTAAATGCATTGTTTCAACGCCTGCTTTTTGCAAAAATTTTATCCCAGAAGTATCTTTATATTTTTGAGAATATACAACACGATTAATTCCTGATTGATGTATTAATTTACTACACTCTTTACAAGGGGAAAGCGTAATATATAATGTAGATCCTTTACAAGATTGTGTTGAACTTGCTACCTTTAATATAGCATTGGCTTCTGCGTGCAAAACATACCATTTCGTGTTTCCTTGATCATCTTCACAATTATTTTCAAAACCAGAAGGGCAGCCATTAAATCCATCAGAAATAATCATTCTATCTTTTACGATCAGTGCTCCTACTTGCTTTCGTTCACAATGAGAAAGTTTTCCCCATTCATGTGCCATTCTCATATAAGCTGAATCGTATTTTCTTTGTTTTTTATCCATTGAAAATTTTAATGACACGAAAATAATGAGAAAATCGAGATTAAATGGTTAAAAGTTTACCAAATTTTTATGAATGATAATTTTTAATGAAAAACCCCAACCAAAAAATTAGTTGAGGTTTTTTAAGTACTCAAGGTGGGAATCGAACCCACACTCCCGAAAGAACTGGATTTTGAATCCAGCGCGTCTACCAATTCCGCCACTTGAGCTAGAAATAATCTAGGATTGCAAATCTATAAAATATTTTATTTCTTATCACATAATACCAATTAAATTATTTTTACTTTTGTACAACAACTTTAAACCTCTTAAAACAATGTCAATTAACACATTAGAACCTAAGTTCTTTTCATGTACTCAGAGCATAGAATTAGCAGAAAAAATAGTTAAAGAATATGGAGCCAATTTAGGTTCTGTTATTATTTCTAAATATAGTGATGGTGAGTTTCAGCCTGCACTTGTAGAGTCCGTAAGAGGTCGTCGTATTTTTATTATAGGATCTACTTTTCCGTCTGCTGATAATCTAATGGAAATGTTACTGATTATTGATGCTGCAAAACGTGCGTCTGCAAGACATATTACTGCTGTTATACCTTATTTTGGATGGGCAAGACAGGATCGTAAAGACAAGCCTAGAGTCCCAATTGCTGCTAAATTAATTGCTAAAATGCTAGAATCTGCAGGAGCTACCAGAATTATTACAATGGATTTACATGCAGATCAAATTCAAGGTTTTTTTGAAAAACCTGTAGATCATTTATTTGCTTCTACTATGTTTATGCCTTATATAAAAAATTTAAAATTAGATAACTTAACTATCGCTTCACCTGATATGGGTGGTTCCAAGCGTGCCTATGCTTATTCTAAGCATTTAAAAAGTGATGTTGTAATCTGTTATAAGCAACGTTTAAAGGCCAATATTATATCGCATATGGAACTTATTGGCGATGTAAAAGGTAAAAATGTGATTTTAGTAGATGATATGGTTGATACTGCAGGTACACTTGCTAAAGCTGCTGATATTATGATGGAAAAGGGAGCCATAAGCGTGCGCGCAATAGCAACACATGGATTGCTTTCTGGAAATGCAATTGAGAGAGTAGAAAATTCAAAATTAACAGAATTAATAATTTCAGATACAATCCCTTTAAAGAGAGCTAGTTCTAAAATAAAAGTTGTAACTTGCGCCACTTTATTTGCTGAAGTAATGTATAATGTTCAGAACAACACATCTATCAGCGATAAGTTTATAATGTAAATTTAAATTAATATAAAAATGAAATCGATTACAATCAAAGGATCCAAAAGAGAAAGCGTAGGAAAAGTTGCGACTAAAGCCTTACGTAATGCTGGAAAGGTGCCTTGCGTATTATACGGAGGAGAACAAGCACTACATTTTTCAGCTGACGAATTATCGTTTAAAAATTTAGTATATACTCCTAATGTTTATACTGCAACGATTGAATTAGAAAATGGTGATACATTCAACGCTATTTTACAAGATATTCAATTTCACCCTGTAACTGATAAAATATTGCATATAGATTTTTATCAATTATTCAGTGATAAGGAAGTAACTATGAGTATTCCAGTAAAACTAACAGGAAGTTCTCCAGGAGTTATGAATGGAGGATCATTGCGTTTTCCAAATCGTAAATTAAAAGTAAAAGGTTTACCTGATAATTTACCAGATTTTATCAATGCAGATATTTCAAAATTAAAAATTGGTGATAAATTATATATCACAGAAGTTGATGCTAATGGATGCTCTTTCCTTCATCCGGATAACACAATTGTTGCACAAGTAAGAAGAGCTCGTGCTGCGATTGAAGTTGAAGAAGATGAAGATGAAGAAGGTACTGAAGGTTCTGAAGAAGGAACTACTGAAGGTACAGATTCTTCAGCGGCTGAATAGATTATTAAAATAATTATGAAAAGCTCTACTTTATAGTAGAGCTTTTTTATTTTTACACTATGAACATAATTGCATTCATTAAAAACTTATTAAAAAATAATAAAGAAATTATTGATCCTATGAAAAAATACTTAATTGTTGGTTTAGGAAATATAGGTGATAAATATGATGAAACAAGACACAATATCGGTTTTAAAATAGTTGACTATGTCGCTGAAAAAGAAAGTGTTTCTTTCTCTAATGAAAAGTTAGGAGCAGTCACTTCATTTCGTTTTAAAGGAAAAATATTTACGCTGCTTAAGCCTTCAACTTATATGAATCTTAGTGGAAAATCTGTTAAATATTGGATGGTTAAAAACAACATTCCTTTAGAAAATGTATTAATTATATGCGATGATTTAAATATTTCCTTCGGTTCATTTAGATTAAAACCAAAAGGCAGTGCTGGAGGTCATAACGGATTAAAAGATATAAATGAGAAACTAGGTCATCAGAATTATGCCCGTTTCCGATTTGGAGTTGGAAATGAATTTGCTAAAGGAAGACAAGTAGATTATGTATTGGGTGAATGGGATAAAAAAGAGCAATTATATTTAACCGAAAGACTCGAACAGTCTTATCAATTAATAAAATCATATGGAACTGCTGGTGTTGCCAATACAATGAGTGAATTTAACGGAAAATTTATTGTTGATTAATTATCACTTGCGTACCATTCTGCATGAGATGTACCTGTCTCTTGAAGTCTTAATGAATGTAATTGAATATTAGATGGAAGTTTATACTTTATTTTTTCTGCGAAATCTACGATCATCATCTCACTTGTAGGTTGATAATCTACTAAAATTACATTATGACCTCGTGATTGCAATTCGTTTGCCAATTCTACATGAGGCGTATTTTTGTTAAAAACAGTAGCATGATCAAATTTATCAACTATTTCTCCCTCAACAATATCTTTTAAATCTTTAAAGTCAATAACCATCCCAAACTTAACATGGTTATTATCAGAAATCGGAGTTCCAATTACTGTTACCGATAGTTTATAACTATGTCCATGGACATTTTTACATTTTCCATCATATCCATACAATGCATGACCTGTTTCAAAGTCAAACTGTTTCGTAATACGTATTTTACTCATAATGATTTTTTGTTATTTTCAACGATATTTATGAAGGCTCAAAGTTACATGTTTTTATATAAATATTTCTTTCTGAATTTTACAACCAATATTCCTGCTCTTAATAGCATCCAAATTGTAAAAGCAATCCATATTGCATGTAATTTTAAATCATAATAATCTCCTATTAAAAGTGTTGGTAAAAAACCGAAAAATGTCGCAAACAATAATAAATTTCGAAGAATTACTGCTTCTGCCAATCCTTTAAAGATTCCATCGAATACGAATGCAACTGCATTAATAGGTTGCATTAGCAATACAATCCAAAAAACACTGTAAAATGCATCTAAAACTTCTATATCTTGTGAAAAAAGCATCCCTATAGGATTGTAAAAAAACAGGCATAAAGCCATTAATGTAAAAGCTACCAATATTGAATATTTACTCAATTTAATACTCAACTCCCACATTTTCTTATAATTCTTTTCTCCAAGCAATTTCCCAGAAACAATATTTCCAACACTTGAGTATCCGTCAATAAAAAATGCAAAAAAGAGCCATATCTGAAAAGCAATAGTTTGTGCAGCTATATAGGTGTTTCCATATTTTGTAGCATAAGAATTTGCCAAATACAAGGCAACATTTAAAGCAGCTGCTCTGATAAATAGATTAAAACTAATCGATAGTATATTCTTAATCTCTTTATTAAAAGGAAGTGAAAAGTTTAAATTGAAAGGTGTTTTCTTCAACAATAAAATCAATGACAATAAAGCCATAACTCCTTGCGCAATCACACTCGCCCAAGCTGCTCCTTTAACTCCCATTGGAGAAATAAAGCCGTCTATTCCATAGACAAGAGCGAAATCCAATCCTACATTAAGACTTGCGCCAGAAATACTTATAATCATAGGCCAATACGTGTTCTGCAATCCTCTAAATACTCCAAATACTGAAAATACAAAAAGTGTCAACGGAAACCCCAATGCACGAATTTTATAATAGTCAACCGCATAACTATGTATCAGTCCTGTCGCATTATAAATTTCAAAAATTTCATTCACACACAAAAGAGAAACAATATATATTCCAATACTGAGCAATAAATTAATAGCAATTATTTGAGCTGGTAACGATTTAATTTCTTCTAATTTTCTTGCACCCAAATACTTTGATACCGTAGCAGAAATGGCAGATCTTGTCTGAGCCAATATCCATATCAATGCGGAAATAAATGAACCTGCTATTCCAACAGCAGCCAAAGATTCCGTTGGATTAATATCAATATTTCCCACAATAGCAGTATCAGTCAATGAAAGTAATGGCTCCGCTATTCCGGCAATAATAGCAGGAATTGCAAGGCGATTAATTTCTTTAAAGGTGATTATGGACTCTTTATACATTGAATGAGTTATCTAAATATCTTTCTTTCCATATTCTCTTCAAATGGTATTTCGGGATTGAAAATCTCAGTAAGTATCTTTTTTATTTCTAATAAAAATTCGTCAATTTTTTCTTTAGTTATTAAAGTATCTTTGGCACGTCCTTCAGCAAAATTAACTTTTAAAAATCCTCTATTAAGGTTTTTAAAAGAAATAATTCCTGACTCCATAGGCTGTGAAAAATCTAGATTCATTTCTTGACAATATAAAAATGCATATAGCAATACTTGTAGAGCCTTCGTATGTTTATAATCTTCTTTAATTATATTAAAATCGGATATTTTTAAATCTGATTCAGAAACCATTCCTGTTTTATAATCAAGAATTCTTAAGACTCCATCAACTTCGTCTATCCTGTCAATAATTCCATTAATTTTTATAGGAAAAGGAACTGAATCAATCAAAATATTAGTAGAAATTCTCTGCTCAAGTCCTCTAATTTTAATTTGTTTACCGGAATTGACATCATTTAATTCTTGATTTAAAAATCGACTGACATACTTTTTAGAAACTTCAAAAATGAGTTTGTTTTTACCTTTAGTGATATCTCCATTTTCATATTCTTTTTCAAAATTTGTCTCTACTATATGATCAGAGTTCTTTAGCATTGATAAGATTGAATCTTTAGTCAATACATGACCTACAAAAGGCTCGTATAAACTTTCCAAAACATTATGAATAACTGTTCCCATAGTATTAACGGCAACAGTTTCTTCTACCTCTTCGACTTCTTTAATTTTTAATATTTTTTGGTAGTAGAAATCTATTGGATTGTAAATATACGTTGCGATTGAAGAAGGTGATAATCCTTTTTCTGCAAGTAATTTTAAATCATTTATTAAAATATCCGACTTAAAAATAATTTTTGGTTGTTCAGAGATTACAGGAACATTACTACTTATTAAACGATGATTTAAGTTGTCTCTATTTATTTCCAATTGTGTTATAAATCTACTTTTTTCTCCATTTCCAAAAACATCATTTTCAGTATTATAAAGTAAGTATACATTTTTTGCTCTATGCAATAATCGGTTGAAGTGATATGAGAAAATAGCATCTTTCTCATGATAAGTTGGTAATTCAAAATGCTTTTTCACATCCAAAGGGATGAATGAATTTTCAGATTTATTAACAGGCAATATACCTTCATTAACAGAAGTAATAATTACATTTTCGAAATCAATTACTCTACTTTCGAGCATTCCCATCAATTGTAATCCTTCTAAAGGTTCTCCTTGAAAAGATAAAGTTTCATTTTTCGTAAGTTGGATAAAAACCATATACAAGGTCTTAATACTTTGTATATGATTGAACTCCTGATTTAAAGTCAATAATTGTTGGAATATTTTATAGAATCGATATACATATTCTTTCTCTAATCCTTCAACGGTTTCTTTAAAATACTTAATAATCTGAATGCAATTAGTCAATATCTGTTTTACAGAAGTGCTTTTTTTATCAAATAAAAAATCAAACCTGTTAATTATATTTGATTCTTTATAACTTGAAAAAAGTTGATCTTTTGATAAAAATATTCTATTACTTTTCCCAATTTCTACTGAAATATCGGTGCTTAAATTATTGGATAGTTTTTTAAAATAAGAGTCATTAAATAAGCGTAGTATGTCTTTATAATAAAATAGTTGTGTGTCTGTAACGCCCATTTTATCCTGGTTCAGATACATCTCAAATATTGAATTAAAAAAATTCACCAATGGAATTTCTTTTAATGGAAAACCCATTGTAATATTCACTTTATCAATAGTAGACGGTAACGAATTTAATGTCAGAGGAAGTAAGTTTTCATCGGCGAGAATAAGTGCAGTATGGTTATGATTTATATCTTGTTCGAGTAATTTCCCTAGATACTTCAATTGACTTACGTTTTTTGAAATCCCAATTACACTTATATTATTATTTTTACTATAATCATATACGGTTAAAAATGGGTTTGTATTATAATATGGCCATTTCTCTTTATACTTCCTAAGAAACATACCAGTAACACTTGTAGAAGTTAAATACTGTTGATCTATATCCCAATAGATTGTTGCTAGTCCATTTTCAAGTAACTCTTGAAATATCAACTCTTCGGCATTATTAAGTGCATTAAACCCCACAAAAATTATCTTTTTGCCTTGAATGCTTTTTATATAGTGGTGGATATTACTTTCAGCTTCTCTGTAAATCAATCCTTGATATCCAATATTCTCGGATGTTAAATATTTATAAAATGAGTTGTAATACAAATTCAATTTTTCGAAAAAACTAAAATAATTTTTTGTAAACTCTGTATTTGGACTCCAGTTTTCAAGTCTATTAATATCTCTTAGGTATGTAAATAGATCTTTAGCGTCCAGTAGATGGCTATCTACTTCATTAAAATCTTGTAAAACTATTGAAGCCCATTGATAAAATACTTCAAATGAATCAATTTCTTTTTCATCAGTATTCTTAATATAAATAGTATAAAATCTAAAAATTAATTGAATTGAGTCGATTGTTTTAATACCTGCTATTTCTTGAATGTATTTTTCAATACTGAAAATTCTAGGAAGAAAAGAAGTACTTTCTAGTTTGCGTATAAGTTCTTTTTTAAGAAACAAACAAGAACGTTGACTTGGAAGAACAAATATTATATCATGAATCGATGTGTTATTTTTTTCTAAAACATCATCAATAACATCAGAAAGAAAAGACTTCATTAAATATAGAGTTTAATATAAAAATAAAAAACGCTTCGATTTTATCGAAGCGTTTTCTTAAATAAATTGAAGTTATTAAATTATCTAACTAATTTAATCTCTACTCTTCTGTTTTGAGCTTTACCAGCTCTTGTATTATTTGAAGCTACAGGGCTTGACTCTCCGTAACCTGCAGAAGTAAATGAGTTTCCTACTTTACCAGACAAGTAATTTTTTACAGCAGCAGCTCTTTTCTCTGACAATGTTTGATTCATTGAACTAGAACCGTCACTATCAGTATGACCTGCTACATTAAATTTCTCAGCTGGGAAATCTTTAATTAAGTTAGCAATTTTATCAAGGATAGAGTATGTTTCATTTGTAAATGAATCTTTTCCTGAATTAAAATATACTGTTCTTGCAAGATTATCTAACTCTGTAATATTAGTTGTTGTCATTCTGTTTACTGCTGGAGCAGGACATCCATTATGAGCAGCAACACCTGCAACCTCTGGACATTTATCATCTTTATCTAATATTCCATCTCCGTCTTTATCAGTCCAAGGACATCCACCGTTTGCTGCTGGACCTACTTCAGTTGGACATTTATCATCTCCATCAACAATTCCATCACCATCAGTATCAGGGCAACCATTATTAGCAGCAGTTCCTTTTACAGTTGGACAAGCATCTTTAGCATCAGTTACTCCATCACCATCAGCATCTGGACAACCATTAAATGCAGCTAAACCTGCAACATCTGGACATGCATCATCACCATCAACAATTCCATCACCATCAGTATCAGGACAACCATTGAATGCCTCTAATCCAAATACTTCTGGACAAGCATCATCTTTATCATATATTCCATCACCGTCAGTATCTTTTCCTCCAAATTTAACAACTAAACCTGCAGAATGTTGAAAATGAGGTAAAACATTTGCATCATCAAATGCATGCTTATATGAAGACTGAACATTTAGTCCAATATTTTCACTTAACCAAAAATTGGCTCCTAAGCCTCCATTTAAAGTTCCTGCACCTTCTGAGTCTAACCAAGTGTATCCTCCTCCAACTGAAGCAAATGGGTCAAACCACTTTGTATCTCCAATTATATTGTTAAGATCATACTTAATACCTAAATCTCCAGCAATGTATACTAAATCATCAACTGAAACATCACCAACTTTACTTATTCTGTTGAGTGTTCCTGCCAATTCTAATGAAAAACCATCAGCTAAATATCTTCCTACAGATAATTTTGATACAGAAGGAATAATATTGTAATGATCATTTGCATTAAAAAATTCATCATACCACACTGTACTATTACCTGCTTCAGTAACCATTGAAGGGTCATTGGTTGGATAAAGATCTACAGCATTTACACCTATGCCTAGTGCCCATGGATTGTTTTCATCCTGTGCATTTACGTTGCTAAAACTTGCAACTAAAAGTAAAGCTAAAAAAGCTATTCTTAAATGTTTCATTTTCTAAAAATTTTAAATTTAATTGTTTCCTATTTTATACAAAGATAAGTTGTTTATACTTAAATTCAACGACAAATCTACAAAATAATATCTAACTACCTAAAAAAAAAAGAATTATTGTTCTACTCATTTTATTGAGTTAATGCCTTTTAAATATTATTCTACTTCTTTTATAACTATATCTTTATCTATATATACCAATATTTTTTTATCAATCTTATATTTCATCTCATTTAACAACTCTGCATAACCATTAATCTGATCTACATGTTTACTACTGTATCTTCCTGTTTTGTAATCAATAATCGTTACTGAGTCTCCTGAAAAATTTATTCTATCTGGTATGAATATCCTTTTATCCTTGGTAATTATCTCATACTCATTAAAAACTATCCGGTTTTCTTGAAAATACTCCTTTAGTTTAGGATGTTTTACAATATTATTAATTGTATCGTGAATTTCTAAAACTTCATTTTTATCAATATTTCCTTCTAGAAAGTATTCCTCAATTGCGCTTTCAATATCATTTTCAGTTTTGATTTTAGACAATATTTTATGTGTTAGATTTCCATAATCAATTGCATCTGCTTTTTTATCTCCCCATCTTAAGGATGAATTCATCGCTATAGTGATATTAACATCCTTCCATGATGTTGAAATAAAACCCTCATGAATTTCAGTAAGTATGCTATTTTCAAAATCTCTAAATCTACTTTTATTTCCAAAATTATATTCATTCTTTTGATCACTATATCTATTCTCTCCTTCAAATCTTTTTAAATATTCGATAAAAAAATCAGAGAAAAATAGCGCTTCATTAAGAGTGTTATTCTTAGATCTTCTTTCTGTAATAATATATAATTGCTCTATAGGTCTTGTTAAAGCAACATAGAGCAAATTAAGATTGTCTAACTGTTTTTTCTTTTTTCTAGAATCATATAGTTCTTCTGCACGAATTCCAGCATAATTCAATTTCTTCGAATAATCTATTAATGTTGATTTAAAACCATTCATTTCATTATTCTCATCTGAAGCATACCATAATCTCGGATTAATTTCCCTATAAATATCCATGTCAAATGGAAAAATAACAACAGGAAATTCCAGTCCTTTTGATTTATGAATTGTCATAATTGAAACCGCATTTTTCCCCTCAGAAATAGATATGCTTAGTGTATCTTTTTTTCGGTCCCAATTTTCCAAAAAATCTCCAAGACCTTTTCCTTTTTTATTCTGATATTCTAAAACATAATCTAAAAAAGCTAATAAGTATGCATCTGCCTCTTCAATCAATTTAAAACACCTAATTATATATTCTATAGAATCATAAAACGGTAACTGAATAAATTCATTCTCATTAAATCCATATCCATAATCTCTTAATTTCTTAAAAATACTTTTAATTGGTTGATGAACTAAATCTTTAATTCTACTATGTTTCAATTCGTCATTTATATCTTTATCAAAAATATAATAAAGAAAGTCTGCAGTAGCCTGTTTATCAATAGGAAGAAAAACAAACTTTAATAAATTGATAATAAAAATTACTTCATTACTTTTTTTCAATAATAATGTCTCTGAAGAAACAATATCGATCCCTTTTTCTGTCAAAAAATTAGAAATAGATATTCCTTGTTTTTTTGTCCTGACCAATATACAGACATCACTCCATTTATATTTTTTATCTAAACTTTGAATTTTTTCTAATACCGATTGACCATAGATTTCATCTCTCTCATCTTTCCCATGAAATTCGTCTACAAATGAAATCTGAACAAAACCTTCCTCGTTGTGAATGCTTTTTTGTTGATTCCCTATTTTATACATATTTCTATACTCATCATTTTCTAAAAAATCGGCAACGAAACTAAAAAAGTTATTATTAAATGTTATAATCTGAGTTGAACTTCTGAAATTGGTTTCAAGATTCTTAAGGGTTTTATGAATTGAAAAAGGGTTTTCTTCATTGGTGAGATTTATAAATTGTTCTGCTTTTCCGCCTCTCCATCGGTAAATTGCCTGTTTTGCATCTCCGACCAACATTAATTTTCCTTTTTCAGCATTTAATGTTTCACTGATTAAAGCATTTTCGATTAATGGAATTAAATTAGTCCATTGCAATACCGAAGTATCCTGCATTTCATCAATAAAATAATAACTGTACTTTTCACCTAATCGTTCATAAATGAAAGGTGCTGGTTCATTTCGTATTTTATCAGATATTATCTGATTAAATTCCGCATTTAAATGAAGGTTGTTTTGTTCTTTAATCTCGTCCAATGAAGCATTTATGTTTTTTAAAACTGCCAAAGGGATTAAACTTTTCATTATCAACTGGTTTCTTGTAAATTCCTGATATAATGTTTCAGACTTCTTATAAAGTATCAATAATGGAGGTAAAATTTGTTCAATTGCAGTTTTTATATCCTCTGATTTTGATTTAGAATAAAATAAATTTTCTTCAATCCGTTGCTTCAATTTACCTTGGTCAAAAAATTTAGCCTTATTAAAATCAAATGCTAAGTTTTTAAAATGGTTAGGGATCAAAGAATAATAAAAATCTTTATGCCCAACATTGATGGAGTCTATAATATCCAGCCCTTCTTTTCCAATCACATTGAATTCCTCTACTATTGTTTTATTCTTTTTCCTAAGTTGACTTTTCAGCGCAGTAAAATCTTGAAGTGTTTTGCTTTTTAGGTTTTCTATTTGGGCAACGTCATTTTCATTTAATATAACTTTTGCAAACTCTTTTAATTCTCTAGCAATATCCCAAGTTTTATCATCTTCTGTTTTCTCCAAAGAAAAGTCAATCAGTGCTTTGGTTAAATCTTTATCAATTCCTATTTTAGACATCATTAAATCTACTGCTTCATCAAGTAATGAAATACTGTCCATTTCAACATCAAAGTTCAAAGAAAGACCTAAGTCAAAAGCGAAATTTCTAATAATTCTATGTGTAAAACTATCAATAGTTGTAATGTTAAAGGCCGAATAATTCTGAACAATACTATTTAAAACACGTTTGGAGCGGTTTATAAGAATGTCACTACTTAAGGAAAGTTCGTCGAGAATTATGATAAACATGTCGTTGTTATCTCCTTCTGAAAAATCTTTTAAATTTTGCAACACACGTTCTTTCATTTCGGCTGCGGCCTTATTGGTAAAAGTTATCGCTAGTATTTTTTTAAAACGAAAGATATCATCTGTAGAAAGAAGGATTTTCAAGTACTCTTTTACCAGTGTAAAAGTTTTTCCACTACCAGCTGAAGCATTGTATATTTGAAATTGAGATTCTACCTGCATTTCATAAATTATTTTTAATGCAAAATACGTTTTAAAAACCAAAAAAAGTCGAACGGATTGTTCGACTTTATAAAAATAAAATTTATTATTTTACTTGTTTACTCTCTTTATCTCTTTAGTAAAATCCTCTAAATCTGGAATTCTTAAAAACATTTTTATTGCTTTTTCAACAACTTTCTCAACTTTCTCATCGTCAAATCCTAATGCGATAGCAATCTTAGTCAATAAGTTTACACCATCTTCAGAAACACGACCATCAATTAACAGCATTCTAGTAGAATAATATAAAGATTCTAATCGATCTTCATAATTTGATGCCGCTGTGGATGGATAATTCCCTGGATTTTTTATAATATCTTTATACTCTGTATCTGAAATACCTAGTATTTTCGAGAGTCTTTCAAGTAAATTTTCTTCTCTTTGTTCTATGATTCCATCTAGCAAAGCCAATTTTACAATGTCTGCAAAATGTCCAATATTTCTTTTGTGTTCTCCTGATGAATATAAATCTGATATTGACATACTTATCTTTTATTTACGTTTTTAATTGCCTTTATAAAATCAACTAAATTATTATTATTCATTACTAAATGAATTGCTTCATCTGTAATTTTTTCTACATTATTTAAAGGAAAACCTAAACCTACTACAATTTTTCTAACCAAAGTCACTTCTTTTAATAGAACTTCTTTATCAGCAAAAATCATTTTAATTAAATCAAACAAGCGCTCAATTTTTGCATCATATTCTACTGGTGGATGTATTGGATAATTGTCAGGATTTTCTTTTATTTTTTTATATTCTTTTTCAGTAATATTTAAACTAAATGCCAATCGATCAAGTAATTTCTGCTCATCATCCGTAATCACTTCATCAGCATTTGCAATGCTGATAATATTGGCAAAATGCCCTATTTCTCTTCTGTGTTGAGAATGTTGATATAAATCTAAAATAGCCATATTAATTTGTTTTCTGGAGAACAAAGATACGCAAACTCAATAAAATTTTTAATTAATCAACCACATTTTTAATTGAAAACTTATCTTTGTAAAAAATGTCTATCATTGAGTAAACAAACAATTGTTTCCGCATACGAACAATCCAAAAAAACTTTAGAGATTGTTCAAAGACTTCAGCATGAGAAAACCCATTTTCAAATTTCGAATTTGGTGGGATCTTCTTTGTCCTTTAGAATTTCTAGTGTTTTTAAACTAGCCGATAAACCTTTTCTTTTAATCTTAAATGATAAGGAAGAAGCGGCTTATTATTTAAACGATTTGGAGCAACTCATAGGTGAAAAAAACGTCCTTTTTTATCCAGGATCCTATAGGAGACCTTATCAGATTGAAGAGGTTGATAACGTCAATATATTATTACGTGCGGAAGTCTTAAATCGAATTAATTCTCGTAAAAAACCAGCGATAATTGTTACCTATCCTGAAGCGTTGTTTGAGAAAGTTATCACTAAAAAAGAACTTGAAAAAAGCACTTTAAAATTATCTGTCGGAGAAGAAGTTTCTTTAGATTTTATAAATGAAATGCTATTTGAATACAGTTTTAAAAGAGCAGACTTCGTCACAGAACCTGGAGAATTCTCTGTAAGAGGAGGAATTGTTGATGTTTTTTCTTTTTCTAATGATGTTCCTTATCGTATTGAATTTTTTGGAGATGAAGTAGATAGTATCAGAACATTTGATGTGGAGACTCAACTTTCAACTGAGAAAATAAATAAAATCAACATTATGCCCAATGTTGAAAATAAAATGCTTGATGAAAGTCGTGAAAGTTTCTTAAAATATATTCACCCGAAAACGGTTGTTTTTTCTAAAAATAGTGACCTTCTATCAGCAAGTCTAGACACCTTATTTAAAAAATCAGAAACCGCTTTTCAGCAATTATCCTCTGAAATAAAACGCGCTGAACCTTCTACTCTTTTTTGTAATGGTGAATTGATTAAAAAACAATTAAAAGAATTTAATTTAGTTGAAATATCTTCTTCTAAATCATCTCAAGAGATTTCAATAGACTCAATACAATTTGACACAACACCTCAACCATCATTCAATAAACAGTTTGATTTATTAATTAAAAATCTTCAAGAAAACACTGAAAATGGAGTCTCTAATTTTTTGTTATGTGATAATGAGAAACAAGCAAAACGGTTTGACGATATTTTTTCAAATGCAGAACAAGAAGTAGTCTACAATACCGTTGTTTTCCCATTATATCAGGGTTTTATAAATAATGATTTAAAAATTGCTTGTTATACCGACCATCAAATATTTGAAAGATACCATAAGTTTCGTCTTAAAAACGGATTTGCAAAAAAACAGGCCATTACTTTAAAAGAGCTTACCAGTCTTGTTATAGGAGATTATGTTACGCACATAGACCATGGAATAGGGAAGTTTGGAGGTCTTCAAAAGATTGAAGTGGAAGGAAATCAACAAGAAGCAATAAAATTGGTTTACGGCGATCGAGATGTGCTATACATCAGTATTCATTCTTTACATAAAATTTCTAAATACAATGGAAAGGATGGTAAGGAGCCAAAGATGTATAAATTGGGCTCTGGAGCATGGAAAAAATTAAAACAAAAGACCAAAACAAGAGTTAAGAAGATTGCTTATGATTTAATTCAATTATATGCTAAACGACGTATGGAAAAAGGGTTTCAATTCGGACCTGACACTTCTATGCAACACGAACTTGAAGCAAGTTTTATTTATGAAGATACTCCTGATCAACTTACTACAACAGAAGATGTAAAGGCAGATATGGAAAAGGAACGGCCTATGGATAGATTGGTCTGTGGAGATGTTGGTTTTGGAAAAACAGAAATCGCAATTCGTGCCGCTTTTAAAGCTGTGGATAATGGAAAACAAGTAGCCCTTCTTGTTCCTACAACCATACTTGCATTTCAACATTTTAAAACATTCACTTCACGTCTTGAAAACTTTCCAGTAACTGTAGATTATTTAAATAGGTTCCGAACTGCCAAACAACGAAAAGAAGTATTAGAAGGTTTAAAAAAGGGTTCCATTGACATTGTAATTGGAACGCATCAACTGGTGAGTAACAAAATAAAATTTAAAGATTTAGGATTATTAATAGTTGACGAAGAACAAAAATTTGGCGTGTCAGTTAAAGATAAATTAAAAACCATAAAGGAAAATGTAGATACACTTACCTTAACAGCAACTCCCATTCCTAGAACTCTTCAGTTCAGTTTAATGGCTGCGCGTGATCTTTCTGTTATTAATACGGCTCCGCCAAATAGACATCCTATTGACACACAAGTAATCCGATATGGAGAAGAAATAATTCGAGATGCAATTCAATATGAAATTTCTCGAGGAGGACAAGTTTATTTTATTCATAATAGAATTGAAAATATTAAAGAAGTTGCTGGTATGATTCAGCGATTACTTCCTGACGCCAAAATAGGAATAGGTCACGGACAGATGGAGGGTAAAAAGTTAGAAAAACTGATGCTTTCATTCATGAATAATGAATTTGACGTGTTGGTTTCAACAACCATTGTAGAAAGTGGTCTTGATGTTCCTAATGCCAATACTATTTTTATTAATAACGCCAATAATTTTGGGCTTTCTGATCTTCATCAAATGCGTGGACGTGTAGGGCGATCTAACAAGAAAGCATTTTGTTATTTCATAACTCCTCCTTATCATATGATGACTACAGATGCTCGTAAACGGATTGAAGCATTGGTGTTATTCTCTGAACTAGGAAGTGGTATTAATATCGCTATGAAGGATTTAGAAATTCGTGGAGCAGGAGATTTATTGGGAGGAGAGCAAAGTGGATTCATCAACGATATTGGGTTTGACACCTATCAGAAAATTTTAAGTGAAGCAATTGAGGAACTAAAAGAAAACGAGTTTCAAGAATTATATAAAGAAGATTCTAAACCGAAAAATTATGTGAAAGAAGTACAAATTGATACTGACTTTGAAATTTTAATTCCTGATGATTATATCAGTGTTATTTCTGAAAGGCTGTCTATATATAATGAGTTAAGTTCTGTTTCTGACGAAGAGCAATTGGGAGCATTTGAAAAAAGAATTATTGACCGATTTGGGGAAATCCCTATTCAAGTTGTTGATCTCTTAAATAGTGTTCGTATTAAATGGATTGCTAAAGAATTAGGGCTAGAAAGAATTATTCTAAAACAGAAAAGGTTGATCGGATATTTTATTGCAGATCAACAAAGTGGTTTTTATCAGACGGATAATTTTACAAGAACGCTTCATTATCTGCAGAAAAACCCTAAAACAACTGTGATGAAAGAAAAACAAACCAAAAACGGCTTGCGTCTTTTAATCACTTTTATACGAATTGATTCGGTTCAGAAAGCACTGGATGTATTACAGAAAATATAATGAATCAACATCGTAGACATCTACTAGAGCTTACATTAGCGACATTTTTTATAAGTACCTCAGGTGCCTTAGGAAAATTTATTGCAATGCCTCCACCAGTTACAATATGGTGGAGATGTTTAATAGCGATGCTTATTATATATCTGTATTGTAAATATCAAAAAATTAACCTTCGTCTAGATTCTAAAAAAGATAGACTACCATTTGTTATAAGTTCCGTATTACTTGGCGTTCATTGGATCACTTATTTTTATGCTTTAAAATTTTCAAATGTAGCGATAGGGATGCTATCATTATTTGTTTTTCCTGTTATAACTGCATTACTAGAGCCGTTATTTGGGAAAGAAAAATTTAAACCTATTCATGTATTATTGGGATTACTTATCCTTATAGGAATTTATATTCTTGCGCCTGAATTCAATCTTGAGAATTCACATTTAAAAGGAATCCTGTTTGGATTACTTTCTGCAGTTTGCTATTCCATCAGAGTTTTAATTTTAAAACAACATGTGAGTCGTTACAATGGAACTATGTTGATGTTTTACCAGTTGTTTATTTTAACCATTGTTCTTTTTCCTGTACTATATTTTATGGATTCATCAGGAATACAATCACAATTTCCATTTGTAATTGTTCTAGCACTATTTACAACCGCAATAGGACATACAATGTTTGTGAAGAGTTTGAATCATTTTTCTGCGAGTACTGCTACAATCATAAGTAGCACTCAACCAATTTTCGGAATTATAATTGCTTATTTTTTCTTAAATGAAATGCCTACTTGGAGTACTTTCTGGGGAGGTTTTCTTATTCTTTCTACAGTTGTCATTGAGAGTATAAGGTCTAAAAATTAAAAAGGGCGAAGATGTATAATCTTCGCCCTTTTAATACTAATTATTTTTAATTTTCTATTGCTTAACCAACTTAATAGTTGCCTTAGCATCATCAGAAGTAACAGTTACAAAATAAATTCCTGTTACCAATTCATTAATATCTATATCTTGACTGATTACCATTTCTGATAAATCTGCTTCTTTTAACTTTCTTCCATTAATGTCAAACACTTCTGCTTTCAATAAATTTAAAGATGCTAATTTACGTATTGTAAAAGTATCACTAGTAGGGTTCGGGTATACAGCGATGTCTTGTAATAATAGATCAAATTTACTTACTGCAAGTAATGCAGAACAGTTGTAAATTACTATTTCATCAAGAAACCATCCATAATCATATCCACTTCCATTACATCCATCACTACCAAATTCCCATCTCAATTTAAGTCTAGAATTTGCAGCAACACCAAGGGCAGTTAAATCAATTGTACTCTGACCCCAACTACCAGCTGCTCCTGTAAATGCAGGTTCAGTTACCATTGGGTTATCATTACTGTTTTCAGTCGTAATGACGTCATTATATGGGTTGACAGTAAATGCTTCGCTAGGAATAATTGTCCAAGTAGCTCCATCATCAATACTATACTTTATATTTCCACCATCATAATCTGGTTCTGTAACAACGTAATGATCGAATGACATATGAAAGTCTCCAGTTGCAATATCTGGCATTGTAATTATTGGGCTTTCTAATCTAATAATTCCATTTTGAAGATCTGCATCACAATCTCCATTGGTAGGATTTGTAGCATATATACCCGTTCCAGGACGCGCATCAGGAAGTTTACTTTCAATAGCCCAATCTCTTGGTTCCCAAGTAAATTGGTTTGAAGGTAATTGAGTAACAGTCCAGTTTCCTATCCCAGACTCCCAATCTTCAGAAAAAAGTGGGTTTGAACTATAAGCTTCACATAAAGTTGGTGAAGCAGGAAGAATCGGTTGAAAACCACACGCTGTTTGATCTGCATATCCTCTCAACTCAACTGCAAGTATTACTTTAGATATTTGTTCAACATCTGAAGCAGTAATTATTTCTCCTGATAATCCTGTTGCAGTAGCATCCGTAGAAAGTCCTCTAAGGTTGGTTCCTAGTAAGTCAGAAACTGAAGCCTCTAACGCATCTGCAAAAGTAATAAAATTACTAGTAGGAGATAAATAAACACTTTGAACTCTCCAAAAAATATGTGCTGCTTTCGTAAATCCAATTGCTTCAATTGTCTGTCCGTTATAAGTTCCTCCATCTACTAATAATGCATATGCGTGATTTGGGATTCCTGAATTAATGTGAACTCCTCCATTATCACCGGTACCGCATAGGTATTCAGCTGCATCAGAAGTTTTTCCTGGATCTCCAAAACATGTTGGATCCCACATATCGCGAATTGCTCCTCCAAAAGCCTCTGCATCTTCCCCTATTTTCCATCTCTGAGGACCAGTAGCACACCCAACTCCAGTTCTTACTGAAAGATCTTCTCCATCATCTTGATATTGATTTAATAAATCTATAGTTTCTCCCCAGATATCTGAATAAGCTTCATTCAATGCACCTGCTTGATATGAATAAATTGTATTCGCAGTATATTCATTATATGCATGTGCCCATTCATGTCCTGTTATGTCATCCGAAGCACCACCATTACAAAAATTTGTAGTTGTTCCATTCCAAGTAGCATTAGAACAAACTCCGGTATCTTTATTAAGAAGATTTGGATTGTTAATAATTGTAACCATCTGTGCGTCTTCACCATCATAAGATTTAAAACCAAACGCGTTGTTAAAGAAATTATAAGTATGTCCTGCTGATACAATTACATCTTGTTGCGTTTCACTCAAGAAACCTGGAAAACTATTCCCTTCTTGCCATCTTAAATCACTCGTATCTACTTCATAGAGACGACGATCTAGTGCATGTGCTATTCCAGTAAATTGCTCAACAAGACTTCCGTCGTGAGCATCTATAAATAAATATTCTCTTACATCTAGTTCATTGGAAATTTCAATTCTATATGCTAGGTGAAATGCTCCTGGAATTCTCTGAACTAAACCCTTTTTAAACACTAGTAATTCACTTTTTTTAATTTGTAATGGCTTTTCACTACTGTTTATTTTCTTATTTTCTACAGTTCTCAATGCAATTTTAGTTGCTTCGACTTCACTTAAAACTGGCGTTGCATCCAATTTAATATATGGAAACACATTCCCATTTACAGAATTTAATTTTCCAGTTGAATTATAATGAAATTTTAATTCGCCATCAAAAACTGGCACTCCTTTATGATATTGTTTAACGCTGATATTCTTTAATCCATGACTATCTGTTTCTTCTTTATTAAAAATTAATGAATTCTTAACTGATTGTAAACCATAAATAGCCTTATTTTCTTCTAAAAAATTCATCGATTTTTCTTTCAATGAACTACCTCTTACTTCCAAAGAATTATTTACCGGAAACTTGATAAATTGAACTCTTTCGGAATTATTATCTAAAGTTATTTTAGCGCTTGTCGCTTTAATAAACTTGTCTTTTATTTCAACGTTCTTTTGTGCAAAAACAAAAGAACTTGTAAATAAAGTTATCAAAATTGCAATTAATGTGTAGTTTTTTTTCATGAGATTATGTTTTAATGATGCGAATTTATTAAATAAATTTGTCTTTTTTAGTTAAAAAAAACAAAAATACCTCAATAAATATTGAAACCTATCTTTATGATATAGAGTAAAATATAAATTAAACAACTTTAAATAACTTCCCTTGCAATGGTTTTACAACGCCTTTCATTTCCATATTAAATAAAATTGTTGCTAACTTATAAACAGGAATGTTAAGCTCCAATGCTAAAGAATCCATATGCATATTTCCTGTATTTAAAAGGCAATCATATACTTGTTGCTCTTCAATTTTTAAGTCAATAAATAGTTGTTTTTGAACCGCTGTGATTTTTTTCTTGTCGATATCCCAATTCAACATTTCTATCAAATCGGTTGCGCTTGTTAATATTCCTGCTTTGTTTCTTTTTATTAAATTATTACATCCTTTGCTTAATATATCTGTAGTTTTACCTGGAACCGCAAATACTTCACGGCTGTAGGAGTTTGCAATTTCAGCAGTAACTAATGACCCTCCTTTTTCAGCAGATTCTATAATAATTGTGGCCTCTGAAATACCTGCAACAATTCTATTACGTTTTAAAAAGTGTTCGCGTAACGGTTCTTCATCGTGCCAAAATTCTGTGTAAAAACCTCCATTTTCGTTTACTTGATGAATGTACTTCTTATGTGTTTTAGGATAAATGGTTTCTAGTCCGTGTGCTAGTACTCCTATTGTCTGTAAATTATTTTTTATTGCTGCTTTTTGCGCAGCAATATCAACCCCATAAGCAAATCCACTCACAATTATTGGATTGTATGGTGCAAGTTCTTCAATAAATTGATTGATAAAATCACGACCGTAGAGGGTCATTTTTCGAGTACCAACAATACTTAACACGCGTTGGTTATCCAAATTAATATTTCCGTCCTGAAATAATAAAATAGGAGCATCTACACATTGTTTTAATTTAAATGGATAGCTTTCATCTTGAAATGAAACTGCAGTTATCTTCTTTTTTTGGATAAAACTTAATTCCCTATCAGCAGCAATACGATTGTTTTTTTCAAATAAATTTTTAATAGTAATTGAGCCTATACCATTGATTTTATCAAGAATTGATTTCTTTTCTTTAAAGACATTTTCTGCACTTCCGCAATGAGCTATAAGTTTTTTAGCAATAATATCTCCTACTCCTTTCGCTTTTTGAAGCATTAAAAGTCCTAATAATTCTTTTTCTAGCATTCTTAAAAAATTGAGTATCAATATACAAAACATTATGTTAATAAATATTATACTCACGCTCTCAATTTACTTCTCTTTTTTATATATTTGTTTCTATGAGATTCGCTAACTACATCAACGATTTATTGTACAGATATGAATGTGTAATAGTTCCAGGTTTTGGAGGTTTTATTACCAATGAGATATCGGCAAGAGTAAATCATTATACGCATACATTTCATGCTCCGATGAAACAAATTTCTTTTAATAGAAATCTGCAAAACAATGATGGATTGTTGGCTAATTACATATCTTCAGTAGAAAAAATTTCTTTTATTGAAGCAATGAATCTTATTAATATTCAGACAGAAAAATGGAATGATTTATTAAAAAAAGAAACTGTTGAAATTTCTAAAATTGGTTCGTTGAGTCTTAATAAAGAACAGAAATTGATTTTCGAACCTTCTCTTCTTGAAAACTATTTAACCTCTTCATTTGGCTTAAATACTTTTAATTCTGCTGCTATAAAAAGGTTGGAATATAAGGAGCAAGTTCGAAAACTTGAGACTATTGTCCCGATTATTCCATCTGAAGAAAATAGAAGAAAAACTCCTGTTTTCTTAAAGTATGCTGCCAGTCTTGCAATACTGTTTGTACTGGGAAGTATAGGTTGGAAGGCATATGATTCTAATCAATACCAAAAACACCTTATTGCTGAACAACACCAACAAAATCTTGTTCAGGAAAAAATTCAAGAAGCAACATTTGTTATAAAAAATCCATTGCCTGCAATTACATTAAATGTTGGGAAGGAAATGAACAATTATCATGTTATTGCTGGTGCTTTTAGAGATCCCGAAAATGCAGAAAGAAAAGTCAATCAACTTATTGAAAAAGGATATGATGCGAAAGTACTTGGTATCAATAAATGGAAATTAACTCAGGTTTCTTACGCTAGTTTTAGCAATAAAAATGATGCTATAAATAGTCTTCGTTCTATTAAAAAAACGATTGCTTCTGACGCTTGGCTATTGATTCAAGAATTTTAGTTTAAAAAAGGCTAAAAAGTAACAGAAGGTTAACACAATAAAGTGTTTCTTAATTCATCTTTTCCTTAAAATTTCTTTCACGAAAACTTTGCGAGTTTGATTCTTTGCAACTATTCACCTTTATAGTATCTTTACCAAAATTTTCTTGATGAAAGCAAAAAATCCAAAAGACTCTTTAACCGTACTAACTGATATGGTTTTACCTGGAGAAACAAATGCCTTAAACAATCTTTTTGGAGGTGAATTACTTGCAAGAATGGATCGTGCTTGTAGCATTTCTGCTCAACGACATTCTCGTAGGATTGTTGTTACTGCATCTGTAAATCATGTTACTTTTAATAAAGCAGTTCCCGTAGGAAGCGTTGTTACAATCGAATCAAAGGTTTCTTGTGCTTTTAAAACTTCGATGGAAATATATGTTGACGTGTGGATTGAAGATAGAGAGACAGGAGAGCGTACAAAGGTCAATGAAGGTATTTACACCTTTGTTGCGGTTGATATAACAGGAACACCTGTAAAGGTCCCAGAAATTGTTCCTGAAACACCTCTTGAAAAAGAACGTTATATGGGAGCCAAAAGAAGAAAGCAATTAAGTCTAGTTGTTGCTGGTAGAATGCTGCCAGATGATGCAACTGAATTGAAGGCTTTATTCGGAAAATAAACTACTTCATTTTATATATCCAATCCGCAGGATTCAATCTTGTAGCGTTTTTATAGATTTGAAATTTTAAGGTTGTTTTATTGGATATTTTATCTGTGTATATTTTACCTATTGATTGTTTTACAGTTACCTTATCTCCTTTTTTAACCGTTACAGTTTCCATGTTGTTATAAATAGTTATATAATTTCCATGTTGAATATAAATGGCTTTTTTTCCAACTACTGATTGAATCTGTAGAACTGTTCCTTGAAAAATAGCCCTCGCATTTGACCCTTTTTCAGTTCGTATATGAACTCCATTGCTTTCTATTATTATTCCAGACAGTGTAGGATGATTTTGTTTTCCATAACGTCTTGATAGAATTCCTTTCTTTTCAACTGGCCACGGAAGTTTACCTTTATTCTCGACAAATTTAGAAGCAACTATTTTTGCTTCTGGAGATAATGAAAATTCAGAAGTTTTATTGGTTTTTTTCTTTCCTGTTTTTTTATTCGCTTTTGCAATTTCATCACGTATTATTTTTTCGATCCGCTGATCTATTTTACGTTCTTCAAGTTGCTTCTTTTTAATCTCTCTACTATATTTTTTTTCTTGCTTTTTTATTTTACCTCTTATTTCTTCTTGGCTTTTCTTTTCAACTTTAATTTTATCTTGTTCTTTCTTACTTTCTTCTAGCAATACCTCTTTTTCTTTCTTTCTTATTTCTAAGGTGTCATTTAACGTTTTCAGATCGTTACTTTTAAGAACTATTTGGTCTCCTTGTGCTTTTCTAAAATCTGTATATTGTTTCATATACTGAATTCGTTGATATGCTTGATGGAAGTTCGTTGAAGACAATAAAAACATAATTCTACTTTGCTGAGATTGACTTTTATAGGATTTGTAAATCATCTCTGCATAATCATCTTTCAATTTTTTAAGTTCGTTCTGAAGATGTCTTAATTCATTTTCATTGGAAGAAATTTCTTTATTTAGAGCGTTTGACTCTGCTGTGAATGCATTAATTAGTTTTGTCTGAGCATTAATCTGAAGGTTAATGTCATTCAACTGGTTGAGGACGTTTTTTTCTTTAGAGCGTGTTTCAGACAGTAATTTTCTTATATCACTTACCTCTTTTTGAATTTCAATTCGTTGCTGTTCGAGTTCTTTTTTTGATTGTCCAAATGAAATTTGACATAAAAAAAAACAGCCAATAAATAATAAAAACTTACTTCTTTTCATCCAATTTTATTTCTTTATATCCTAAAGGAATAGTGAACGGAAAACTTAATTCCTTATCGAATTCTACGTTTTTATATTCTAAATCCAACAAGGTTCTTTTATCCTTTTCAACTGCATTTACTTGAATCATTTTTGGTAAAAAAGTGTTGTCGATTTTTTGATATTCTTTATAAGAAACGGTCAATTTTTTTTGCTCAATAGATTGACGTACTTCTTGTTTATCAAGTTTAAAATTGGAAGGGTTAAGCCAGAAAAAGATGTCAAATAATTCCTCTTGATTTTTAGGTTCTAGCAGATATGAATTATGGTCAATATCAACACCATACTTTGTATCTTTCATATTCATAATAGATTCACCTAGTAATAAATTTTGAATTTTATTGTAATCTAGTTCTGTTCCTAAAAATTTACTTAAAAGACTGAAATCTCCATCAAAATACGTTTTCTTAATCTTCTCATAATAAGTGACACGACTTGGTGTAATTAATACCTTTGCAACTGGAAAACCAAGAAATGCTCCACTCATCCAAATTGCTTTGTCTTTTTCTAGACGAAGTTTAATCATAAAGGATTGATTATTTATATTATCTTGATATTTTGCTTTTACGCGCGCGCTGATTGTTTTCCTATCAAATGCTCCTTCATAATGTTTATTAATTACTTTTTTTGATGACATAGATGCAATAGAACTATTGGAGGTTGTTGATTTAGTTGATTTACATGAAGCAAAAATCAGGCAAATAATTAATAAATATCTATACGATTGAATCATTTCTGTTTTCTTAAGTCGACGGCTAGCTTACGGTAATCTTCCGCTTTTTTATTATTTCCAATCGCTTGGTAACCTATTGCTAATTGTTGATAACATTGAACCATCATTTCTTTGTCATCAATAACAAAATCAATGCCACTCATTAAAACGTCAATTGCATCATTATATTTTTCTTTGCCTATCAAGGCTTTTGCATTCATCAGATATACATATGGCTGTGCAGGAAACAACTCCAATCCTTGAGAACTATAATCATGTAAGCCATCCGTGTTTTCAATCCTGAATTCTTCTTGCAATATTTTTTTTAAAATATCAAATTGCTTATTGTTTTCAAATGATTTTTTTAAGGCTTCAAGAGAGGTGTTTTCTGTTTCAATAATTTTTTGTTTTGTTTCGTTCTTAATGCTATTGGAAAGTGTATTTTTAAATCGTTCCAATCTTGATGTTGATAACCCCTTTAATTCAAGTTCTTTAATTAATTTTTGTGCCTTTTCACGTTCGTTGGCCTGAATATAGATCAATACAAGATCTTCTGAAACTTTATGGTTTAGAAGGATTAATTGTTGCTGAAAATCAATTGCTTTGGAGTAATTGTATTGTTTTAATTGAATTTTTTTTGCTTGTTCAATAAACCAATAATTTCCCGATTCTTGTTGTAAGGCTTTATCAATATAAAGTTCTGCTTCAATGTACTTTCTTAAATAAAAATAATTTTTAGAAAATTCGAAATCAACCGATTTATCATTTGGAAATAATTTTTGACACTTTTCAAGTTCTATAATTGCACGAGAATTATTCCCAATTGACTTGTATTTTAATGCTTCAAAATAATGATTTTCAAATTTTATTAATGCATCTTCAGAATCTTCAAGAAGTTTAAGACTATCGTCATCTTGAGAATAGGAAACAGAAAAAAAGCAAACCATTATCAGGAATATATATCTATGTGCAGATTTTCTTTTCATTATTCTATATTAATTCTGTGTAATCTCCGATACTTACTGATGTGAATTTTCCGTCATATTTAGAATAGTGTCCTATCATTGCATTGTCAAGATTTACATTTGATATTTGGACATTAGATTGTATCAGTGAGTTTTTAATTGTTGAATTTTCAACAATGCTATTCTCTCCTAACGAAACATTGGGCCCAATTGTTGTATTCTTTAAAACTACATTTTTCCCGATATAGCAAGGTTCAATAATGGTTGAGTTTTCTTGAACTACATCATTTGAAACCATTCTTTTTCCTTCTTTATAAGCAAGTTCCAATACTTTAGAGTTCGTTAATACCGTTACATTTTTATTTCCGCAATCCATCCATTCATTTACTTTTCCAGGGACAAATTTATGTCCTTTCTGTTTCATCGTTTCAAGAACATTGGTCAATTGATATTCGCCGTTTTCTTTAATATCATTATCCAATAAATACTGAATTTCATCTCTTACTACACTTCCTTCTTTAAAATAATAAATTCCTATAATTGCTAAATCAGAAACAAATTCTGTCGGCTTTTCAACAAAATCAGTAATATAACCATCGTTTAATTTCACTACTCCAAAGGCTGAAGGGTCATCCACTTGTTTTACCCATATAGCTCCATCTGCGTTTTGATCTAAAGTGAAATCTGCCTTGAAAAGTGTATCTGCAAATGCAACTACACATGGTCCTTCAAGAGCATCTTTAGCGCATTGAATTGCATGTGCAGTTCCTAGTGCTTGTTCTTGAACATAAACACTCCCTTTGGTGTTTAAGTCTGAAGCTATTTTTAACAATCGCTCTTCTGTATCACCCGGAAATCCCTTCGCAACAGGACCTATAATAAATGCAATTTGATCTATTTCTTGTTTCACAACTTCTGCGATATCTTCAACCAATCTCTGAACAATTGGCTTCCCAGCGATAAGTGTTAAAGGCTTTGGTGTTGTCAAGGTATGAGGACGTAATCTAGATCCGATTCCCGCCATTGGTACTATTATTTTCATATAAATTTTATCTTTTCTTATTTCTACAAATATACAATTTCTAATCCTTAAATTCCTTTAGGAATTGCATCTATCAATTTTTGTGTATACACTGTTTTTGGGTTTCTATAAATTGCATCTGCATCTCCCTTTTCTTCAATCTGACCATTATTCATTACTAGTAATTGGTCACTCATGTATTTCACAACAGATAAGTCATGTGAAATAAAGATATAAGTGAAGTCAAACTCTGATTTTAATTCATTCAGTAAATTCAATACTTGAGCTTGTACAGAAACATCAAGTGCTGAAACAGATTCATCGCAAATAATAAGTTTCGGTTTTAAAGCGATTGTTCTTGCAATTCCTATTCGTTGGCGTTGTCCTCCCGAAAACTCATGAGGATACCTATAAAAGTGTTCTTTTTCAAGACCTACTTTTTCAAGTAGATTAAAAACATATTCTTTTCTCTCCTTATCTGAATTCAGGATTTTATGAACTTTCATTGGTTCTAGGATTGCTTTTCCAACTGGAATTCTAGGGTTCAATGATGAAAAAGGATCTTGAAATATAATTTGTATCTGTTTTCTGAGTTCTTTGAATTCTGATTTTGAAAGTTTAGAAATGTCTTTTCCTTCATAAATAATTTCTCCTTGAGTCACCTCTTCTAAACCCAATATCGTTCTTCCAAGTGTGGTTTTACCACAACCAGATTCACCGACCAGTCCAATCGTTTCTCCTTTAAATATTTCAAATGAAACATCATCAACCGCTTTTACAATTGATTCATTCTTTGAAAACCATTTTTTTCCTGAAATAAAATATTTTTTTAAATTTTTAACCACTAGTAGCGGCTCTTGAGCGTATATTTTTTCTAATGAATTTTTTCTTTCTTTTTCAGAATACACTTCTTTAATAAGAGTATTAGAAATATAGTCTTCGACAGTTGGCAATTTTTTTAAACGAATGTCAAGACTTGGTTTGGAATTAATTAGTGCTTTCGTATAGCGTTCTTTTGGATTTTTAAAAACATCCGCTGCTTTTCCTTGTTCTACGATCTTCCCTTTATACATTACCAGCACTTTATCTGCAATTTCTGAGACCAATGCAAGATCATGAGAAATAAAAATAATACTCATTCCTGTTTCCAGTTGTAATTCTTTTAACAATTGAATAATTTCTTTCTGTACAGTAACATCAAGTGCTGTTGTAGGCTCATCTGCGATAAGAATTTTCGGTTTACATGCAATCGCCATGGCAATCATAACGCGTTGCTTCTGTCCGCCGGAAAGTTGATGAGGGTATTGATTGAAAATTGTTTCTGTTCGTGGGAGTTTAACTTTTTCAAAAAGTTCTATTACTTGTTTTTTTGCTTCTTCATTTGAAATAGAAAAATGATTAAGGATGATTTCCTGAACTTGAAAACCACATGTAAGGCTAGGGTTTAATGAACTCATTGGTTCTTGAAAAATCATAGATATTTTATTTCCTCTTATACCTTGAAGATCTTTTTCTGAGGCAGTAAGTAATTCTGTATTTTCAAATAAAATACTGCCTGATATTTCACAATTCTTCTGAGGAAGTAATCCTAAAATTGCCAAACTAGATACTGATTTCCCACTTCCAGATTCTCCGACAATACCTAAAATTTCATTTGCATTTAAATCAAAAGAAATCGCTTCTACAACTCTATTTTCTATAGAGTCAGAAAAGAAAGAAATACTTACTTTATTTATGTGAATTAATGGATTCATCTTGTGAAAGCAATTTACAGTATTTAAAATTAATTTTCTTTTATTTTTTATTAATTTCATTTATAAAAACCTTGGAACCCCTATTTATAAATTGGTTTTTAGTTACTTTGCACAAAATCATAATTGTGAATTATCTTACAGTAGAAAATATCTCAAAGAGTTACGGTGAGCGGGTCTTATTTCAAGACATATCTTTTGGTATTAATAAAGATCAAAAAATTGCTTTTGTTGCTAAAAATGGAACTGGAAAAACATCTATTCTTAACATTATATCTGGTTTAGACACATCTGATTCTGGTCAAATTTCTTCTCGCAAAGGATTGCAAATTGCCTATTTATCACAAGAAGATAAATTAAATGATACGTTAACTATTGAAGAGTCTGTTTTTAACTCAGACAATCCTGTTTTAAAGGTTATTGAAAAATACGAATTGGCTCTTCAAGAGCCAGAAAATGTTGATGCATATCAAGAAGCATTTGAATTGATGGAAGCACACAATGCTTGGGATTTCGAAACACAATACAATCAGATTCTTTCCAAACTTAAGTTTCCAGATTTAACTCAAAAAGTTTCTTCTTTATCTGGAGGGCAAAAAAAACGTCTTTCACTTGCAATTATTTTAATAAATAAACCAGATTTATTAATTCTTGATGAACCTACCAATCATCTTGACCTTGAAATGATTGAATGGCTAGAAGATTATTTTAAAAGAGAAAAAATAACGCTTTTTATGGTAACGCATGATCGCTATTTTCTTGAGCGTGTATGTAATGAAATTATCGAACTTGATGAAGGTAATTTATATAAATATAAAGGGAATTATTCATACTATCTTGAGAAAAAAGAAGAGCGAATTGCTCAAGAACTGACTGAACTAGGAAAGGCAAAAAACCTCTTCAAGAAAGAATTGGATTGGATGCGCAGACAGCCCAAAGCTCGTACAACGAAATCTAAATCTCGTATTAGTGATTTTTCTGAAATAAAAGATAAGGCGCACAAACGCAGGAACAATCATCAAGTGCAACTGGAAATTAATATGGAGCGTCTTGGAAATAAAATTTTAGAACTTCATAAAATCTCAAAAACATTTGACGATTTAAAGATATTAGACAAGTTTGAATATGTTTTTAAACGTGGAGAACGCATTGGAATTATTGGGAAAAACGGTACAGGAAAATCTTCGTTTTTAAATATTATCACTGAAAAAATTCCGATTGATTCTGGAAAAATTATGCTTGGTGAAACGGTTAAATATGGATATTACACTCAAAAAGGAATCAAGGCAAAAGAAGGACATAAAGTAATTGATGTAATTCGAGAGTTTGGTGATTATATTCCGTTGTCCAAAGGAAGAAAAATAACCGCAAGTGAATTACTCGAACGGTTTTTATTTGATCGAAAGAAACAATATGATTTTGTAGAAAAATTATCTGGTGGAGAACGAAAACGATTGTATCTATGTACTGTTTTAATTCAAAATCCTAATTTTTTAATTCTCGATGAACCTACCAACGATCTTGATGTAGTAACATTGAATGTCTTGGAAAATTTCTTGTTGGATTTCCCTGGAAATTTGTTAGTGGTTTCTCACGATAGGTATTTTATGGATAAGATTGTAGACTCCTTATTTGTTTTCAGAGGCGATGCGATAATCGAGCATTTTCCTGGAAATTATTCTGATTTTAGATCGTATGAAGATTCAACTCCTGCTCAAGAGATTGTCAAGGTTGAAAAAAATCCTTCTAAAAAAATAGTAAAAAGTCCTTCAAAAAACAAGTTGTCTTATAATGAAAAACGTGAATTTGACACACTTGAAAAAGAAATTTCAAAACTAGCAGGTCAAAGAATCGACATCGAAAGTCAATTTGCTAATGGTGAAATTGAACCTGAAAAAATCAATGAAGTTTCTCAAAAATTACAAAATATCATAGATAAAATAGAACAAAAAGAAGAGCGTTGGCTAGAATTATCCATGCAACTTGAAGGTTAAACTTTAACTATTTCTGATTCTTGCAATATTTCTTGATTGTATAAACGCAGTAATAATTGAACAACTGCGATGGTGTCTTTTTCGCAATATTTCACAATACGTTCAAGGTTCTTTTCTTTATAATAGACTTCGGCTACTTGACTTCCATTGATATCATCCTTGGGAGAAGGAATGCCAAGAATATGTGTCATTAGTTTCAACGAAGTGTAGTGTTTATAATCGCCAAACTTCCATAATTCCATTGTGTCTAAATGTGGGATTTCCCAAGGTTTTTTTCCAAATAAATTTAGTTTTAAAGGTAATTCTATTCGATTGATAATCATTCTTCTTGCGATATAGGGAAAGTCAAACTCCTTTCCATTATGAGCGCATAATAAATGATTTAAGCCGTTAAAATGCTTGTCAAGTAACTTTTTAAATTCAATTAATAATTGTTCTTCATTGTCACCATAAAATGATTTCACACGAAAGATTCTTTCACTATCATATGATGAGAAAAAACCTACAGAAATACAGATGATTTTACCAAACTCCGCCCATATTCCAGCCTTATGATAGAATTCTTCTGATGTGAAATCATCTTTACGTTGATATTGAGTTTTTAAAGCATATAATTCTTGCTTTTCAGAAGAAAGGTCGGAATAGTTTTCTAGTTCAGGGACTGTTTCAATATCTAGGAATAAGATATTGCCAAAGTTAATTTTAGCATTCATTCTTTTTCTTTTTTTATAAATATAATAAAAAAGCATCCGTTTAAGGATGCTTTTGAATATTTAATAAAGTAAAAAGATTATTCAACGACTAGTTTCCTAGTTGCCAATCTTCCTTCTTCTTGAACTTTTAAAATGTATATTCCAGCATTCAAATTAGAAATTCTTACATTTTCATTTGACTGAACTTCTTTAGAGTAAACTTGCTTTCCAAGCATATCGAATATCTGAACAGATTTACTTACTCCGTTTCTTGTACGAATAGAGAATTCTCCCCTAGAAACTGGATTTGGATAAATAGCAAATCCTTCGATTTCACTTTTACCGATTGAAGCAGTAGTTGTTGGTGTGACATCTGCCCAAGAAGTACCTATTCGTAACTCGTCAAACTCTATAAAAGGCGTTTCTCCAGCAGAATCTTGCCTAACCACAAATTGATCAATACTTGCTGAAGGTGTTGCGTCTGTTTCTGTCATTGTTACTGCTGGTGCTGATGCAGCACCAAATGAAGTATCTGTTGGATTAACCCATATATTTAATACTCCCGTTCCAGTTTCATAACTCATAACAATAAAAATAACATCACCAACATTATAAGTTGAAGTTGTAGTTGGAGGATTAGAACTTCCGTTTCCAAAACCAATATCAAATGTTGTTCCTACTGGATCTGTATCTGGTCGAACCCAAACTCTAGCATCAAAACTTCCCAATACTGCAAAATATCCTCCATCACCTAAATCTGTAATTGCAGACTGATCTGTAACTTTAAACATAAAAGATGCATATGCTGTTCCTGAAGAAACTGGAGTAAATTGGATTAATGGATCACTACCTACACCGTCAAAACTAATTGAGTTTCCAGTAGAAGCAGCTAAACCTGTATATGATAAACTACCTGTTGAAACAAGTACTTCATCGGATGATGTACTTGTGTTTTCCCAATCTGGAGCATCAATTAAATTTGCTCCTGTTGTATAGTCAAATCCATCATAAAGAGGAAGTGCTAAACTTGGTTCACAGACTGGTGAAGTTATCATACTACTTAAATCACATAATCCTCCATTTTGAACTGTTACAATTACATCAACTCCTTCTGATAAACCTGTTATAGTAATTGTTCCTGAAGCATCTACTGATGGATCATTTCCTCCAGATAAATCTACTGTTCCTGAATCAGCAGAAACTGTATATGTCGAAGTTCCTCCTCCAGTAAAACCAATTGTAGCCGTATAAGTATCTGTTCCTGTAGTAAATACGTCGCATATTGCAGATATAGATCCCAAACTTAATTCACAAGTAGCAGCATCATTTTCCGCTCTATAAGTAATATTTTTAACACTGTAAGTTCCATCTGAATTTCTTTGAATTGATTGTCCATCACTATTGCTATTCTCTCTTTCATCATATTGAACTCCACCTATTACTGCTAATAGGCCATCGTCATCACCATCACCTGTATCATAAACAACACCACTTAATAGATTAACTGCTGTAACTGCAGTTGCATCAGGAAAATCTGTATCATTTCCAGTATATAATGCGACAGCATCAGCACCGTTTTGAACTTTATTACTAGTTCCTAAATCGTAGTCTTTATCTGAAACACCTGTATCTGCAAGCATAAAAAAACCATTTGCATCAGTTGAAAATCCATCTAAATCAATTGCTGTATAGCTAGTGTCTGAACTACCATTGAAAAGAACTACGACTAATCCGTCTAAAGCAGTATTTGGTGTCCATAGAATTTCAATAAACTCTGCAACATCTGTTCCAGGAGTATCAGCATCAACTTCATTGATGACCTGCCCAAAAGAAGCTGTAGAGATTAATATTATAAATAAAAAGTAAAGTTTTTTCATATTTGTTTTTTTAAGTTGTTAAGCATCAGTCCCAAATATACATTTTTATCTGGAAAATCTTAAGAAAAAAACACTTTTTAACGTAATGATAATATGAATATTGTGTGTGTTAATAAAAAATTATGTTTTTATTGTCAATATTAAATGATTGTTACCAATTTCAATATGTACATATTAATCTATATCTTTGAGTATCTTTAAGTAAAATACATAGATGAAGAAAAAAGATATTAAAATTCTTTTGGTTGATGATGAACCAGATATTTTAGAAATCGTCGGTTATAATTTAAGTCAAGAAGGCTATTCAATATCAACAGCACACAATGGACTAGTAGGAGTTGAAATGGCAAAAAAAATTCAACCCCATTTAATTCTATTAGACATTATGATGCCAGAAATGGATGGTATAGAAGCATGTCAAAAAATTAGAGAAACCAAAGGTCTAGAAGATGTGATTATTACATTTTTTACAGCGCGAGGAGAAGATTATTCTCAACTTGCAGGTTTTGATGCTGGAGCTGATGATTATATAACTAAACCTGTCAAGCCAAAAGTTCTTGTAAGCAAAGTGAAATCTTTATTGCGTAGATTGAAATCAACCACTTCTGAAAATGTTTTAAAAGTTGGATCCATTACCATCAATAGAGATGAATACTTAATCTCGAAAGATGATCGCAGTATTTTCTTGCCTAGAAAAGAGTTTGAATTATTTGCTTTGTTAACTTCTACGCCTGGAAAAGTTTTTAAAAGAGAAGATATTCTTAATAATGTATGGGGAAGCGAAGTTGTTGTAGGAGGAAGAACTATAGATGTGCATATAAGAAAGTTAAGAGAGAAAATAGGTGACGATTATTTTCAAACTGTCAAGGGTGTAGGATATAAGTTTGTTTCTGATGAAAATTAAGTCTTTTTTATACTAAATGAAGTTTAAAAAAACATATAAGTTTGCATTTTGGTGCTCATCGATAATTACACTTTTCTTGGTCTTTATTTTGTTACTCGTTTCAACATTGTTGAATGAATCAATAAGCGTTAAAGTAATACTTATCACTACTTTTTCTCTGTTTATCTTTTCATTTATTTTTATTCAGATTCGTGTTGAGGTATTTATTTATAATCGTGTTAAGAAAATCTATGATGATGTTTCATTACTTGAAGCTGATGATTTAAAAAAAGAAACGATTACCACAAATATGGAAACACTTTCCAAAGAGGTTAAAAGATTTGCAGAGAAAAAACAAATAGAAATTGCTGATTTAAATGAAAGAGAGGTCTATCGTCGTGAGTTCTTAGGGAATGTTTCACACGAATTAAAAACACCCCTTTTTACTGTCCAAGGATATTTACTGACTCTTATGGATGGAGCGGGAGATTCAAAGCATATTCGTGAAAAGTATCTAAAACGAGCTAATAAAGGTGTTGAAAGATTGGTTTCTGTTGTAAAAGATTTGGATATGATTTCTAAATTAGAATCCAATGAATTGGGTCTTAATATTCAACAATTTAATATCGTTGAATTGATTCAAGACGTTTTTGATTTATTAGAAATGAGAGCAAAAAAGAAAGAGATAAAATTGTTTTTTAATAAGAAATATGATGTCCCGATTTTGGTGTATGGAGATGTTGAAAGAATAGAACAAGTACTAATTAATTTAATCATAAATTCTATTAAATATGGAAAAATTAATGGAGAAACAATCATAAGTGTAGAGCCTTATCTCAATGATAAAGTGTTACTAAAAGTTGAAGACAACGGAGAGGGAATTCAAAAAGTACATTTGCCGCGTTTATTTGAGCGTTTTTATCGTGTAGATCAGAGTAGATCAAGAGATCAAGGTGGCTCTGGATTAGGGCTTTCAATAGTAAAGCATATAATTGAAGCGCATGACGAAACAATATTGGTTAAAAGTGAATATGGAAAAGGTTCTGAGTTTTCATTCACTATGAAAAAGGTCAAATAACTCTGACTTTATATTGATATCATCGTATTTCAATCCTCTATAATTATCGGCTTTTTCTAGCATTTCAATCTTAAATTCTTTTTCTGACGAATAAGGCGCTCTTTCTGTTTTTTCTAAATGAAACGCGATATGCTCTTGTTCATATTGACCTGTTGTCGGAATAAAAAATGCTTTTTTTTCTAATACTGCCAAGTCCATTACTGTCGAATATCCAGATCGTGAGATGATCAATTCGCTTTGATTAATTGCCTTTTCTAAGTCTTCTGAAAGAAGAAAATTTACATAGGTAATAGTCCCAATAACATTATAAGTCTGATTTTGCTCGATCTCTCCTTTAATAAATAATACATTTCCTTTATAAGTTGAAAGTTGTTCTTTTAAGTTAATTTCAAGTCTTTTTCTCGCCACTTCAACTCCTGATAGTAAAACTAATAAGTCATATTTTATTTCTAGTTCCCTTTTTTTAAATCGACTTAAAAGACCTATGTAATTATTTTTTATATTGTTTCTTGATTTGGATAATTTACCTGAATAATTCAATTCTAAATCTACATCAGGAATCCAACATTCATCAAATTTTTGAATCAATTTTTCTTGAATTTTACTACTTATAAAACTTGTACTTCCTGACAATACATTTAATTGATGCGTTATGAAAATAGATGGGGTTTCTTTACTATAAACACCATATCTATTATCAGAAATGATTCCTGAAATGTTTTCTTTTGAAACGATTTCCTGAGTTATTTTGTTTTCCCTTTTTATAGATTGAATGATTCTAGGAGAATCTATAAGCAATTTCCACTTTAGTAATTTTCCGTTTGTAGGATATTGAATATGATAAGAGGGCAACTCTATTGATTTTAGAAAAGGAAATTCTTTTTGCAATAACAATAAAGCATCTCCATCACTTGCTATAATGGGATTAAAATTAAGTTTTAATAAATGGTTTATGATCGGAATACATCGTGTAGCGTGTCCAATTCCCCAATTTAATGGAGCAACAAGGATATTTTTTTTTGTGCTAATTATAGTGTTATTTATAAGTCAAATCCTATGTCCTTTCTGTAATTCATTCCTTCAAAATCAATCTTAGAAATATTCTGATACGATTTTTTTAATGCATCTTTAAAATTTTCACCGTAAGAAGTAATCGCTAGCACACGACCTCCATTGGTAACTATTTCATCTGTAGCATTTACTTTAGTTCCTGCATGAAAAATCAAAGAATCATCAAGAGCCGTAATTCCTGATATTTTTTTATTTTTTTCATAAGCTTCTGGGTATCCTCCTGACACAAGCATCACTGTAGTTGCAGAACGTTCCTCAATAATCATCTTATAATCTGCTAAAGTTCTGTTGGACGTTGCAATTAACAATTCTAAAAAATCTGATTTTATCCTAGGAATTACAACTTCAGTTTCTGGATCTCCCATTCGACAGTTGTATTCAATTACCTTAGGCTCATCTCCTACTTTTATAATTCCAAAAAAGATAAATCCTTTGTATGGAATTCCATCTTTTTGCAATCCATCAACAGTTCGTTTTATAACTTGTTCTTCGATTTTGGCAAGAAATAATTCATTAGCAAATGGAACTGGTGAAATCGCTCCCATTCCTCCAGTATTCAATCCTACATCACCTTCACCTATTCGTTTATAGTCTTTGGCATTTGGAAAATTAACATAGTTCTTTCCGTCTGTCAAGATAAAACAACTCATTTCTATTCCGTCCAAGAACTCTTCAATTACTACTTTACTACTTGCTTGTCCGAATTTTTCATTGGCAAGCATATCTTTCAATTCGTCTTTAGCCTCTTGAATATCTGAAAGAATAACAACACCTTTTCCAGCAGCAAGTCCATCTGCTTTCAAAACAAAAGGAGGATTTAAACTTTCTAAGAATCGATATCCTTTTTCTAAGCTCTCTTTGGTAAAACTTTCATATTCTGCTGTAGGAATAGCATGCTTTTTCATGAATTTTTTAGCAAATTCCTTGCTTCCTTCAAGTTGTGCAGCATACTTTTCTGGGCCTATCACATTTACAGATTTTAACTCACTATCGGCAAGAAAAAAGTCGTGAATTCCTTCTACTAATGGTACTTCAGGGCCTACAATAACAATTTTTATATTGTTTTTTAATACCGCCTTTTTAATTTTATCAAATTCTGATACATTTATATCAAGATTTGTCCCAAAATCACTTGTTCCTGCATTTCCAGGAGCAATAAAAAGATTCTTTAATTTTTTGCTTTGCGCTATTTTCCAAGCAAAAGTATGTTCTCTACCTCCAGAACCTAAAATAAGTACATTCATTGTGTTGAAATTAAAAAGCAAATATACGTTCTGAGAATTGTTTATTCATTTAAAATCCCCATTTCTTAAAATATTTCATTGCAGAAATCAAATGAAAGTAAAACAATTTTAAATTTCTTGAAGATTCTCTTCTGTGTACGTGTACAATATTAACTTTTGGATGGTATAAAATTCTTTTTCCTTTATCATATTGTTCTCTACATATGTCTGCATCTTCCATATATAAAAAATAACGCGTGTCAAAACCATCTGTATTCAGAAAATCAATTGTATTAAACAACATAAAACTTCCATAAATAAACTCAGGGTAAAAAGGTTTTGATATATCTTGATTTCGATATTCATTTTCGAAAATCTTGCTTTTAAAAACTCCCAACTTCCTATATAGTAAACCTAAAAAAGTTGGTGCTTTTCGACAAGTATACTGTAAATCTCCATTTGGATAAAAAACCTGAGGAGATATCATCGAAACCGTTGAATCGGACTCCAATTCTTTAATCAAATTTGTTATGACTTTGGGTTCAAAAATCACATCAGGATTTAAAATGAGGTGAAATCTTGAAAGCGTTTTAATCTTGTTTAATACTATATTATGCGCCTTCCCAAAACCTAAATTAGAACCTAAAAAAAAATATTCTATTTCAGAGTTTTGAAAGTATTTTTCATGATTGTTTTCCGGTGAATTATCGATTAAAAAAAGTTTTTTAGATTCAGGAATTTGTAAAAAGCAATCAACGGTTGCTTGAAGTGTTTTTAAGTCTTCATTGAATAGTACAATAGTTGCAGATATTTCAATAGTATGATTCAATTAATACGCTTTTTCTTCACCTTTAAAGACATTAAAAATAGTTTTTAAAATTATTTTAATATCTAAAAAAAAGGACCAGTTTTCAATATAAAAAATATCTAATCGGATTCTATTTTTTATATCAGACCTTTTTTTAATCTCTCCTCTATATCCGCTTACCTGTGCAAGTCCAGTTATTCCTGGCTTTACAACATGTCTTTTTAAATAATCACCAACTTCTTTCTGATATTCTTGAGAAAGACTTTTTAAATGAGGTCGAGGGCCAACAGTACTCATTTCGCCTCTTAAAACATTAAAAAACTGAGGCAACTCATCAATACTTGTTTTGCGAAGAAATGCACCTATTTGAGTAACTCTATTGTCATTTAAAGTAGTGTGGATTTTTTCTGAAACTTTATTTAACCTCATAGATCTAAATTTATAACATAAGAACTGTTCTCCATTTAAACCCTCTCTATTTTGTTTAAAAATAAGCGGTCCTTTCGATTCTATTTTTACTAATATCCAGAGTATTGGTATGAGCCAAGAAAGAACAAATAAACAAACGAGTAAAGAAAAAATTATGTCAAAAACTCTTTTAATTAAATGGTTTTCAACAAAATCAAAAGGCAGTTTTTTAACACTCAATACTTTTAAAGTTTCACCATAATACTCAACATTCTGATTCTTACTGTAAAACTCTTCGGAATTTGGAATCAATTTCACAACTACGTCTTTATCATTAGTAAATCTGATAACTTGTTTAAGTTGCTCTTTACTTAATTCTGTAAGGGAACAGTATACTTCATCAACATAGTTTTCTTTATCATTTATATAATTGAAACTCTCATTGAAAGAGCCAAGTCTTTCTTTATTATTTAACTTTTTATCAGAGAAAAAACCTAGATACCTATAACCTAAATTTGATTTTTCATTAAAAAGTTGAATCATTTTTTTACTGGATGCATCCAATCCAATTAAAACAACTTTTCTATAATTATTCCCTAGAGATCTATAACTTCTTAATAAGAAAAAACTCAAAATTTTAAAAAAAGTAATTCCAGAAATAATTATTATTAATATAATAAATTGATTGTTTACAATTACGCCTTCTCTAACGATTCCAAAAAAAGCAAAATAACCAAGTATAAATATTGAAAACTGTAATGTAAGGAGAGTGAATATCCTAAAAAAAGTTGTGTGCCTATATACTTTATAAAAACCTATTAAATAGGTGCTCAATAACCAGAAAACACTTGTGTAAATAAGAAAATATTCATTTAAATACTCTTTATCTGAGATATAAAATACCACAAAATTAATTATTGCAATATCTAGCAATAACATAAGTGGTTTTATTAAATATGAATACCTGTTTTTCAATTCGTTTTATTTAAATACATTTTCTCTACCTGTTCCTTAAAATTTTTCTTAAAGTTTTCTACAGAAAATGTTTTTGAATGTTCTATAATTATATTTGGATTAAATTCTAACTTTTCAAACTTTTCAATTACTGCATTAATTGAGTCCGTGTTTTGATCGTTAAATAAGAGTCCTGTTTCTCCTTCTACAACTGTTTCTAAAGCTCCTCCTGCTCCAAATGCTATTACTGGAGTTCCACATACTTGAGGCTCTAATAATGCAATCCCAAAATCTTCTTTTCCGCAAAAAACAAATGCCTTTGCTCTTTTTAAATATTCTTTAGAATCTTCAGAAAATAAATATCCTTTAAACTCAATATTACTTTTTGCTCTGTTTTTAAGCTCAGCCATTAATGAACCGTCTCCAATAATTATTAATTTTCTTCCATTTTTATTAAATGCGTCAATTAATATGTCATATCTTTTATAAGGTTCAAGTCTACCTATTGAAACATAAAAGTCTTCTTTTTTTTCTAAAAACTCAAATGCATCTACATCAACTGGAGGATGCAAAGTTGTAATCTCTCTTTTATATTTTTCTGTTGCCCATTTAGTTACAAAATCAGACACTGTTACAATTTTAGTCGGTTTTGTTGATTTATTAATATCAAATGTTCGTAAGGATGGTATGATAAAAGTAAATAACCTCCTGAAACCTTTAAAATATAACTGTTTTTCTTCCCATACATATTTTAAATTTCTGGCAACAAGAAACGAAATATGAGAACTGCTTTGAGGAAAATCAATTCCTTTGACTACTGAATGTGTAACGCTTATAATTAATGCGTTTTCTTCTTCAACTCTTAACTTTTTTAATGCGATAGGAAATAAGGGAAGAGCATACCTGAATTTTTTTTTAAAAACTTGTAAAGGAGAGGTTTTAATTTCAATTTCAGTTGTGTTGAATATTCTTTTTAAATGTTCTGTTGCCATAACATTTACCAATGTATATACCTTATCAAAATTATATACTTGATGTAAATATTTTGCTATTTGTTCAGAGCCTGCATAATCATCTAGCCAGTCCATTACCAATATTTTTTTTTGGTATTTCATTACTCTTTTAAAATAGTTTTAGAAAAATATAAAGGTATAAATATACCAAATAAATAAGCTCCGAGCTGTCTGTGAAGGATGTTTTCAAAAAAACAGAATAAGAAAAAGGAAAAAAGAATTAATACAGCTGTTTTACTATGCCTAAGAGTATAAATTGAATAGATAAATAAGGTTGTAAATAATAATAAACCTATAATTCCTCCTTGTAGAAAAAAATCTAAAAATTGATTATGAGTATTAAATTCTGTTGCTAAATAATATTCTCTTTTTGATATATTTTCAATTTTATGTTCATAACAATCGTTCAAGTTTGATTGAATATTTTTTGGATTCTTATATCCTAATAATAGATTGGCTTCTTTATCTGATAATAGGTCAGTGAATCCACAATCCCAAATAACAACTCTCGGTTCTTGATTTGAAAATACTTTTTTTGTTTCTTCTAATGTACTTTGTATATGAAACCTTTTTTGAAAATTATTATTAAAAATAAGCGTAACAAAAAAAGTTGCTATAAATAATACTAAAATCAAGACCGTTTTCTTTTCTGTGGAAAAAATAAATTTAAAAAAGAAAAACAGTAAAATAAGTAGCATAGAAAGTCGGGCAACAATTAAATATGTAAATAAAAATAAAATAAATAGTAAAGAAATATATACATATTTCTCAATGCTGCTACTGCTCCTTTTTATTAAATCTAAAGCGAACACAATGCCCAAAAAACACATAAACCCAAAATAAGGTCTATGAATCAACAACATCTCTTTTACTTCATAAGAATTACCCAAAGGAAGAATATTGCATTGATAATAGTATACACCAATTTTAAAAAAAGAATAAATAACAGCAACAAATAAACCTGTCAAAAATGCTTTTTTTATCAGTATTTCATCAACAATATTAAATGACAATATACTTACTATCATCACTATTAAGATATGCTTGTATTGATTGATATTTTCTATAAAAACATTGTTGAAAATTGCTTTTAAAATAAAATACAAGACAAATAAGAATAACAACTTTATATATTCATTTTTAAAAATAGATTTTCTTTTTTTTAAAACAAAAAGCATGATAAGTATTCCTAAACAAAAATTAGGTATCGCAACCGATATTGGAAGCATAAAAAGTAATATTGCAAACACAATATCATATGACTTATCTACCCTATCTATTTTCATCTTTTAACAAGCTGCTTTATTTTTATTAATAACTTTAAGGGTAATAAATATAAAAGAACACTTCTACATAAACCATAAATAGGATAAAAACCAAAGTAGAAATTTTCAATAATGATTTTAATTCGATTCTTTGCTTGTTCTTTTCTTAAAACCGAGGAAATTCCTTTGGAACTCATCTCACATTTTACCAAAATTTCATTAATATTAGCAACTTTAAATTCTTTAATTACATTAAAAAAAAACGCGTAATCTTCTGCCGCTTTATAATGAACAGGATATAAACCTGTTTTTTTAAGTATTGAACTTCTAAACATTATTGAAGGATGAATATGCATCGCATTTATATACATTTTTTTTCTAATATCACTGTCTTCTGAAGGCAGTTGTAAATTGTATAAAAAATTGCCTTTTTCATCTACAAATGACACATTAGTTCCTATCAGACTTATTCCTGAATTCTCTTCTAAAAAAGAAACTTGTTTTTTAAATCTTTCTTTTAAACATTTATCTCCGCAGTCTAATCTAGCTATATATGTATACTCTTTCTTTCCTAAAGTCTGAAGTCCTGTATTTAAAGCTATTTCAATTCCACTATTGCTATTTAAAAACTCAAAAAATACTTTTCCATTTGCTTTGAAAAAAGATTTTATAAGGTTTTTGTCTAATTCAATACTGCTTCCGTCATCAACAATTAATACATCTACATTCTCATTATTTCCTATGGAAGCTAATGAGGAGCAGAGTCCCTTTATATTATTAAAATGTGGTATTAATACGATTACATCATTCATAAAGCTGCCTTTGCTGTAGTTGACTTATTAATAAGGCTAAACATATCCAAAATCCATATATCCTAAAACTATCTATTTGCATCCAATTTATAATAAATCCTATAAATGAGACTAGTAAAACTATCGAAAGTGTTTTTTTAATCCCATCTTGATGTTTTATCAATTTCTTGCTTTGGTAAACCAAAAGAATCAAAAATAATACAAAAATAAAAAAACCTATGATTCCTGTTTCAGCAAGTAAGCGTGTATACATATTATATCCAGGAGGAAACGATTTAATTGAGTCATTTAAATACCATAATTCAAACTCATAATTTTTATTCGTTGCCCATTCAGGATATTTGTCTCTAGCATGAAAACTCTGTTGCCCAAAACCAACTCCTATAATTGGATTTTCTATAAAAATTAACAAGGATGTATATTGAATTCCAAAACGTGTCCTATTCGATACATTTTCTGTAAGGTTTTTTTTGAAATTTAGCGATTCCACTTTTTTATCTATAGAGTTAATCACACTTTTCCCATTAAACATAAGAAGAACTAGTGCTATTGCTGAAAGTACAAGAAGTAACTTTTTAAGAATCTCTCTATATTTTTTTTGTAAACTAAAAAGGACACTTAAGAATACAACAAACTGAAGTAAAACTACTATTAATGCAGTTCTTGAACCTGAAAAAAAGGTCA
Organism: uncultured Flavobacteriaceae bacterium; assembly: GCA_905479835.1. Taxonomy (GTDB): domain Bacteria; phylum Bacteroidota; class Bacteroidia; order Flavobacteriales; family Flavobacteriaceae; genus Urechidicola. The sequence continues at coordinate 5,740 of CAJQNZ010000032.1, read as the reverse complement.
ATATGATTACCACAAATGTTGGTAGATATCTTAAAACACTTTTGGAAGTTATAATATAACTGAACATCCAACCTGCAGTTGTTATTAAATAAATTGCAAGAAATGGAGGCTCATAAGAAACTGAAGAAATTCTTCCATGTTTCATATCTAAATTGGATTCTAAAAAAGGAAAGTAATCAAATATTTCTATAAACCCTTTTAAAGAATTGAAATGAAAAACCAAAAACAAAATCTCTATAAAACCATAAAATGCAACAAAAATAAAGGAATATAAAAGTGTCTTTCTCACCAATAAAAAAATCTTTTCTGTCGAAAATTTTATTGCAATATTATACATCATAATAAAAAGAAATAAAGCAATAGATAAAGAAAACAACTGTCTAATAAAACGATTTATTCCAGATGTCTGCTTGATATAATTTTCTAAAACTGAAGGGATATTTAAAAGTGTTGATAAAATCAACCACAACAATAGTAAAGTTAAAAATTGAAAAAATAAATTTCTATATGGAATTGAAATAACTTTTTTTATCGCAGCATCTATTAGAAAAAAAAAGAATGATAAGAGAAAAAAAACTACCGCTCCATCTTTACTATATTCTCCAAGAAATGAAATTCCCTGATAGGAGTTAAATGGAATGAAAAAAATTCCAAGTAAGAAAAAGAAAATATATATTTGTTTTAAACTGATCTTCATGCTACTTTTTATATAGAAGCTTATATGATATACTTACCGCTCCTAAATTTATTATTAATTGAGATAAAAATGTGGCAAAAGCTGCAATTAAAATTCCATAGGTATTTATAAAAAAGTAATTAATTATAATATTCATTGAAATTGCCAACATACCTAATAAAAATAGTTGTTTATATTTTCTATATGCAATTAAAAAGGAAAAAGGAAGTGAAATGTATGTTATAAAAGATCCGCATAATAAAATTGTTGTAGTCCAAAAAGACGCTCTATACTCCGTGAAAAAATATTCTGTAACAACTAAATTAAAAATTAAAACAATAATGAAAATTATTGTTGAAAAACCCAAAACCTTTTTAAAATTCTTTTTTAAAAAAATATCATATCCTTTTTCTTTCGCAATTTCAATTTGTTTGATATTTAAAACGGTAAAAATAGGAACAACAAGCATTAATGAAATGTTATAAATTTTTAATGAAAAAGAGTAGATTCCAAGGTCTTGTTTGGTTAAAAATAATTCAACAAAATAAGAATCTATAAATGTTATCAATAAAATTATTGTTGTGTAGAATATTAAAAATTTAGACTCAGAAACAATTTTTTTAAGTTTTAAAAAACGTATGTCAAAGGAAATTTCATCTTTTTTAATCATTAAAAAGAAAAGTGCAATCATACTGATTGTAGATGCCAGATAATTGATTTTTAGTAATCCTAAATAATCATTTTGTTTAAGTATGAAGAAAAAAATTAATGTTGTAATAAATAAACTAAATTGTCTCAATATATCTACAAGTCCATAATCAAAATACCTTTCTTTACTATTTAAGTATGATTTTAATCCAGCACTTAAAAAAAAAGTAATACAAAAAAAAATGAAAATACTTATATCTATGTTGGGAATAAAAAAAAGAGTATATAGGTAAAATAAAGGTAATAATAAGATTGGGAAACTGAAAATTCCAAAATTGTATTTAGTATAATTTTTCATCTTGAACTCAACAAGATAAGCAGATAAAAAAGGATCTATAGTGATCGCTGATAAATTCAACAATACAAGATAATAACTATATTCTCCAAATTCTTCTATTGATAGAAACTTAAGTACAATAGCAATACTTATAAGTCCTAGTATTTTTACAATGATGTGAGAAGAAAATATTTTAGCGATATTTTTTAGCATTTTTTCAAATATGAAACTAGATTTTATTACTAAAAAATCTAAGAACTTCTCTTATAGTTTTCCAAATAACCATTTAATATTTTAAATAATAACAAAATGATTACCAATCCAACACCGATTAAAGCAAACCTGAAAATATAATTTTTCTGTATTTCATTTACTTGATATCCTACTGGCTGAAAGTTGGATATTACGTTAATAACCTCTGTTTTTTCAGACTTATCTTCTGTTATATCTTTAAGGTCTTTGTTAATTCTTCTGGTTGATTCAAATAGTTCTAGTTCTTTTGTTGATCGTTTATCACCTCCTAGATCGATATTAGTCCCATTTGACTCTTTCTTTGCTTCATCCAACATTACTCTCATATAAACTTTATTCAAAGAGTCTAATTGTACTAAGTTTTTTCTCAATAGTGAGTCTGTTCTATTTAAATTTTCGTTTGTTAAATTTTTTAATTTGTTAAAAAAATCATTTTCAACAATTGAAGAGATAATAATATCATCTAGATTCGAAAAAACTTCTTTCTTATTAGCCTCAACAGTTACTTTGTGAAACTTATAATCATAATCAGTAAACATCGTTTTAAATTGACCATAAGAATAACTTTTTACAGTTAATGTGTCTACTGACAATATTAGTTTGTCATATTCTGATAAAACATCGTTTTCTGTCTTAATTGGTTGGATCTCAAAATCTTTCAAAGAAGATGCATCAGGTAAAGAAATATCGAAAATTTGTGCAAGCAATACGGTGTCTTTTTGCTTGACTAAATCATCGTAATAATTAATGTTATTATACAACTGTCTTGCGCTGTTGAAATTGGGCTGTAAAATAAGATCTGAAGCATATCTATCTCCTTTTTTATACTCAAGAACAGCTCCGACAACTCCTCCTATTAAAGCAGCAATAGCAAATTTTACAATGTGCTTCTTTAAAAATAATAAAATTTCTATTATAAAATAAAAGGCAGTTGTAAGTATGTTTTCAATAAATTTAAAAAATTTAGTAAACCCTCTTCCTATGATGACAAATAATGACCCTAAATCTACTTCTTCTTCATTGTTTTTTTGATCTGTTGACATACTTCGTATAATTTAAAAATAATTGCTTCGTGTTATTAAAATATTTGTTCTAATATTTTTTGTGTAATTGCATAAGTAGGGCGAACTCCTGTTGTACCTAAACCTCCTGAAGCAAGAGTACTTCCAGTTTCAAGTGGATTATCTGAAGCGTAATATGCATACCTCACTTTGACATTTTTAGAAATGTTTCCTCTTATCTTAGACGCTGCTTGAATCGCTTTTTGGTAATGTGCACCTTCCATTTCAAGACCTATAACACTCCAAGTAGAATCATGGAAAAATTTTAAAATATCTTTATTCTGTAGAGAGGTTCCAAGAACTGAAATCATTGCTCCTTCAAAAACCTCAAGTCCAAAACCTTCTAAATCTTCTTTTTTTAATTCATTTTTAAAAGGGTAATTATCAGCTGTTCCTTCAAAAATATGTGAAGATGGAATCATTATATCTCCTTTACCTCCTTCTAGTATTCCTGCTTTTCCCATTATTGAAACAGATTCTACATTAAGATGGTGAATATTGCCATTTTTACAAAAGTATGGCTTTAACAACTCGTCCATAGTTTCATACGCTTGCTCACCAAATGCGTAATCCATCACGATAATGACTGGTTTTTCTTTTTTTGAATTTTTAATAGAATATGTCGTTAAATCAAAATCTATTTTACTAGTATCAATTACTTGAACATTGATATTGGTCCCTGAATCATCTTTTATATAAGTCAATCCTTTTTCAGAAGCATCTGTTTTTACTTTTTTACGTAAATCTTCATTTTGATCTTCACTCAATAATTCAAATAGCGCTATGTCATCTTCTTTCTTAACTTTATCTTTTAGAATAATCGGAGCATAAATAGAATTCATTACACTGTGCATATTTGCACTTATAATATGAATTGGTTTTCCTATTAATCCTTGACTGTCAATTACTTCTTTAATCTTATTGGCCCAGATTTCACCATAAATATGATGTCCTATTCGCTCTCTTAAAACGGGACTGAAGGTGATCTCTCTTTTCTTATTTAAAGTTCCTTCTTTTATTGCTAAATGTCCTAACCAATAAATTATTTGAAAAAATCGATCTTCATTATCTTTCTCAGAAAAAATATGATACACATTCTGAACCTCTTCAAATGTTCTTCCAAGTATGTTTCCAATATGAGCAAGTGTCACCTCCTTTTCTTTGGTAGATAACTTCTTATTATTAATAACTATTTCTTCTAGAAGTTTCCATTCTCGTATAGTATGTTTATTATCTCCTACAAGCACTCTATTCATGATCTTATGAGATTCAATAAATAGAAATGTCAAATGAGTTAATATATCATAAATTTCAGATCGACCACGCGTAATTTCAATATTCATCTGATCTTTATCAATACGATAGCAATTACGTCTACGCTTGGGAGGAATAATGGTTTTAAAATGTGAATTGGAGTATCCTTCTTCTGAAGTCAAATTAATATATCTACATTCTTCAATCCCTATAGGAAGTCTTTCAATTACATATATCAATCCATTCAATTCTACTTTTTCATCTGCAATAGATCCGTAAATTTCAGGACGCAAAAGCAACAAAGATTCTCTTAAAGATTCTCCAGAAATTCCCATTGGTTTATAAAATCCACGACTGAATAAATGCCGCATCGTGATATATAATTTTTCAATTGCTGCAGAGGATTCTTGAGATCTCGTTCTTCCTTTTATTTTTATTTCCTTCATTGATTCAACTTATACGAGGTAAATATACATATTCTTAACAAACTTTAGTTTACAAGAATTTTTTCATATTCATTTTCATTTTGAATTATTTTTATTGCTTGTTTAATTGTTTTATCAAACATTATTTTATTCTGATACACTCCTTCTTTAAAATAATACCTCAACAATATTTCATCAGAAAGCTTGTTCATCAACTCATCTTTATAATTCTCTATTACATTAATTTTTTCCACTTGAAGAGCTGCCAACATTGAATTGTATTGAGTGTCAATATTTAGATTGTCTTTTTCTGCTTTTTTAATAATCTTGTCAAATGACTTTTCGATAGGTAATTGAAATTTATCAAAATTCATTTTTAAATAATTCTTGAAGGAAATAAATTCACTATCATTCAATTGAAATGATTCTGCATCGGCAATTGAAGGGTTTTTATAATAGAATAATGTTGCATAATCATAAAATGCATCTGATTTTAACAATCTCTGTGTAACATCTGAATTTTCTACTTTTTTCACTTTAATATCTGGATCTACTCCTCCACCATCATAAACTGTTCTACCGTTTTCTGTCTTAAAAGAATTTATTCCAGCGTCTGAAAACTTAGGAATATTTCCTTTTTTATCTCTATTGGTATAATCAAGTTCTTGGATACATCTTCCGCTTGGTGTATAATATTTAGAAATTGTCAGTTTTAACTGAGTTCCGTAGGATAACTTTCTGCTTCTTTGAACTAATCCTTTCCCAAAAGAACGTTCACCAACAATAACCGCTCTATCATAATCTTGTAGCGCTCCTGCCAATATTTCTGCAGCAGAGGCTGATCTTCCATCGATAATTATAGTGATTGGAATTTCAAGATCAAGAGGTTCGTTCCGAGTTTTATAAGTTTGGCTCCATTTATCCAATTTTGCTTTTGTAGTAACGACAACTTTATCTTTTGGAATAAAAAAATTGACAATATTTACTGCTTCGTTTAATAGTCCTCCAGGATTATGTCTCACATCAATAATTAACTTTTTCATGCCTTGTGATTTTAAATCTACAAATGCATTTTTAACTTCTTTTG
>CAJQNZ010000031.1 GCA_905479835.1 uncultured Flavobacteriaceae bacterium | reverse complement strand
ATGTTACATCTTTAATGCCTGCATTAGTATATTGTCGTGTAATCTTTTTCACTCCATTACCCATTTCTCCTACTGGATCTTTATCTCCTGAAAAAACATAAATTGGCAAACTTTTAGGTGTACTATTAAACGTGTTTTTTGCATTTATTTTTTTACTTCCTTTAATAATATCTTGAAATATACTTAATGAAAAATCTTCTGTTCTATAAGGGTCTGCAGCAAATAGGTCTACTTGACTTTCATCGTTCGATAACCAATCAAATGCAGTCCTATTTGGTTTAAAATTTTTATTGAACTCAGAAAAGGAAATAGACTTTAAAAAATTATTTTGTTTACTCCTGCCTTTAAAAACCTGAATCATATTAGCACTTAGCATTCCCAATGTTCCTATTCCCTTCATATAACTTGCAGTTCCAGATAAAATAAGCGCTTCTAAATCTTGCCCATACCTTGTCACGTATTCTCTACTGAGCAGAGAACCCATACTATGTCCAAATAAAATAATTTTTTTAGTTGGATGTTGTTTTTTTATGATGAGTGTTAATTCCCTCATATCTTCAGTTGCATCTTCAAAATAATCTTCACCCTCATAAATTCCCATCATTTCAATAGAATTGGCACTTCTACCATGAATTCTATGATCATTGGCATATACAATGTAGCCTTGTTCTTGAAATAATTCAGCAATTCGTTGGTATCTTCCTGCATGCTCACCTATACCATGAGAAATCTGAATAATTCCTTTGATAGCAATAGATGGCAAAGAATCCCACTTATAATAAAAAATGTTTTCTTGATCTCTTGTTTTAAAAGTATGCGTTGTATATTTCATTTTACCTACTTAAAAATTCAGATAAAAATTCTAAAAATTTTGCCTTATTTTTATCAGTACCATTGAGTTTTAGTCTACCTTGAATCATAAGCTCTTCAAGTAATAAATTTCCTTTATGTAAAGCAAGTAGATTAGCATCATTTATATTCATTGAAACCAAAGGTTTCAGAGTCTTTTTCTTTTTAAGTGAAGGAATTTCTTTTGTAAAGTCGAGTTCCCAAGCAGCAGAGCCTAAATCCATAGCAATTTCAATACTATAGAGACCTCTGAATTTACTTAATGATTTTTCTTGAGTTTTTAAATGTTTTTTTAATGCTGTAAAAAAAGGGGTGCTTTTAATTATTGTTTCTTTCTTAATTTCCTTACTCTTTCCTCTCTTTTTAATAATTTTCTCCAATTCATTTGCAGATTCACGAATGTAACGTGAGAATTTATCGGCATCAGGCATTGTTTTAGCATCGGATGTGGTTGTGATACTTACTTGTCCATTATAACTAAATGCTGCGATTATTAAACCAAATCCATCTAAAACAGGAGTCAATCCAAAAATTGAAACTATTTTATGACCTTTTAAATATAAAATTCCTTTTGGCCCTGGAACATTGGTTATTGTAACATTAAATGGAGGTCTATGCAATTCTTTAATATTGTACTTGCTATATAAACTAGTTGCTAGATTTGCCAATCCAAACGGAACTACATCTGCCATTTTAGCCAATGTTTTAGCACCTAAAGCTTTATTTCTATTCTTCCCCATTGTTGTCTGTTCTTGAATATATTCAAGGCGTTCAATAGGATCTGCAATATGTGTAGCAATCTGAACCATCATACTAGAAATCTGATTATTCATTTCTTGATTTTCATCTTTGGATCTGATAGAAATGGGAATATTAGCAACCAATGATTGTGAAGGAAGTTTATCTCTTTCTAGTAAATATTTACGAATCCCTCCAGCACATATTGCAACAATAATATCATTTACACTGACTTCCATTGTTTTTCGCAACACATTAATTCTTTCAAAGGATAGAATAGCTGTTCCCCAAGTCCTCTTGGGAGATATTGATTCATTAAAAATTGTTTTTGGTACAGAAAATCCTGATTTAGAATAAGGCTTGATAACTGAAAACTTACTTTGTGTTCTATTTTTCATCAATGTAAAAATAGTTTCACCTATCGTTTTAGGTGCTTTAAGTGGGTTTTGCAGGAATTTATAAGAACTTTTTAAAAACAGACTAAACTCGTCTGGCAATGGCTCTGGAACATAAGGTACAGGCTCTGGAATTACTTTGTCTTTATCCTCTTTATTTTTATCAAATAAAAGACCCATAATTCCTACACCAGAACTACCATCAATTACAACATGATGAACTTTGGTAATAATTGCAACAGATCCCTTAGGAATTTGTGAAATATTATCTAAACCTTCTATAAAGTTTATTGACCACAAAGGTCTTCTTAGGTCTAGTGGTGCACTGAATAGCGTGGATGTCATTTCTCTTAATGTCTTCCAGTCTGCTGGATCTGGGAGTTTAACTCTATTAAAATGTAAGTCGATATCAAAATTAGGGTCATCAACCCAATAAGGATAGTCAAGATTCATAGGAACATTAAGCAGACGCTGTCTGAATTTCGGAACTAAATGCAATTTTGAAGCCAACATTGCTTTAAAATCATTGTATTTCAACGAACCTTCAACAATTGTTAAAGTGGCAATATGCATAGGACTTGTAGGAGATTCTGCATATAAAAAACCTGCATCAGATCCCGAAATTTGTTTTATTGAAGAATCCAATGAATCTTGCACAAGGTCCTTAATATCTATTTTCTTTGCCATATTTTATTGAAATGGATTAGTAGTAACAAAAAAAACACTACTAGTTACTAGTGAATTTAACCACATGTCCATTTTTACTTTCAATGTAGCATGAGGCTTATTTCTTGCAATATAAATAATTTTTATAAAAAATTAAAAGAGAAGTGATTGAATAAAATTGAGAAATTATATTTTATTGTTGCCTTTTTCTAGAATTGATAAAATAAACTCCTGTCAATAGTATTATTGCTGCAATAATTGACTGAGGTGATATTTTTTCATCTAAAATATACCATCCTAATAACATAGCTATTATTGGATTTATATATCCTGAAGTTGCTACTTTTTCTGGTGAAACTGTTTTTAATAAATAATTAAACGCTGTGAAAGCAGCGATACTTCCAAATAAAATTAAAAGTAAAATTGATACTTGAACTTGACCACTCCACCTCTCTGGAGATATCCATTCTTCTCCAAGCATAAAACTTGACAAAAATAGTAATACTCCAGCGGCTAGCATTTGATAACCTGTACTTACCAAAAAATTTGAAGGTAAATCTGCTTTTGAAACAAATACACTTCCATAACTCCAACTTATAACACAAGATAATATCATAAATACACCTAAAATCATACTTTCATTTGAAGAAAATTCTTGTTGGCTTACAAGTAAATACATTCCTAATATTCCTAAAGCAATTCCAATCAACGATTTACGTTGCATTTTTTTATTATCAATAAGACGCAATAGAAGCAATACAAATAATGGTTGCGTAGAGGCAATGAGAGCTGCAAAACCGCTGTCAACATATTTCAATGCCCATATAAAAACACCGTTTCCATACACCAAAAACAAAAAACCTGAGATTGCCGAATTAATCAGTTGTTTTCTAGTTATAGAGGTGTCTAGTTTCATAATCTTAGCAATAATAAAAATCATAACACCTGCTATTGAAAAGCGTATTGCAGAAATAAATAATGGATCCAATTCCATAACCGCAATCTTATTAAGTAAATAGGTTCCTCCCCAAATCACATATATGGCAAAAAAAGCAAGTATCGTTAATGCTTTTGAATTTGGTTGATTTAGTTTACTAGTCATATTTACTATAATTTATTTTGGTTGTAGTAGTTCAATACGTGATTTGGTATTTCAATTTTACCCTGCAGTTTCTCATCAGGAATAGGATATTCGGCAATTTGCTTAATCGGAACCAATCCAGCCCAAACTCCTGAATCATAATCTTCTGGCTCATCAATTACACCAACATCTCTTATTTTTGCAGAAGCAGTCTCAATAGTCATTTCAACTACCAAAGTTCTATCAAACTCTTCTTGATTCATTTCACGAACTCCATCCCATCTACCTTTCATCATGTGTTCCATAAAACAAAAAAGTGCTGCATTCTTCTCTTTTTTTCCTTCAATCTTTTTAACTGAACCAAATAATGTTGCTGATCGATAGTTTACTGAATGATGAAAGCCAGAACGCGCTAGTACCAAAGCATCCAAATGCATTACAGTTATACTCATTTCTGTTGCTTGCAATAATGATGTGAGCATTCTATTTGCATTTGATCCATGCAATATAATTTTATCATCCATTCTTCCGTATGCCATAGGAATTGTGATCGCTTTGCCATTGAAAATATAACCTACATAACATACAAAACCTGCATCTAAAATAGTATTGATTTTCTCAACATCATAAGTGGCTTTATTCTGTCCTCTTTTAACTCTATTTAATTTTGACTTTTGATATTCTTTCATCTTTATAATTTTTTAACAAATACTAGATTTTCATAATTTGTTTCACCTACAATAAAATCAATACTTCCTATCTCTGTAAACCCGTATTTTTGATAAAATTTAATTCCTTTTATATTTTTATAATAGGCTGTCAACCAGATATTTTCAAATTTTAAATCTGTCGCCTTTTTTAAAATAAGATTTTGCAGTTGAGAACCAATTTTTAAGGCAGTAAAATCATTTAAAATATAGAGTCTTTGCAATTTGCAAGAATTATTATTTTTAATTTTAGGATGATTAATGTTTAAGGAGAGTTTAGCAAAACCTATTGGAAGTTCATTTGAAAAAACAATCCAAAACACATTTTCTTTATCACTTAATTCATCCCTTATCTTGGAAACAGAATAATAGGTGTTATAAAATTCCAATAAATCCTCTTTTTCGACAATATAATCTCCATGAGATTCTGTGTATGTTACCCTCCCTAATAAAGCAATATGTACTGCATCCTCTAGTGATGCCTCTCTTATTGTAACCATTATCTTTTTTCTGGTAAAATATTTTTAAACTTTTCTGTTTGCTTATTTATGATGCGTAAGTCTTTGGGACTATAAACTCTTTTAGTTGATGCAGGATATTTTGCAATCATAGCTTCAGGTCGTATCGGTCTTTTAACAAAGTTTCCCGTACAAGAAGGACATACATTTCCAAACACATCAATAGCACAATCTACACAATATGTACATTCAAATGAACAAATCATTGCATCTTTAGAAGTATTCGGTAAATTCTTACCGCAATGTTCACAATTCGGTCTTATCTCAATCATTTTTTTAAGTATTTATTTTTTAAAACTTCAATATGCCACTTTTCATGCCCTAAAATCGTAAAAGCGGCAGCTCTTCCTGACATTGGACCTCCATTTGAATTTCCAATAAATAGTAAATCATTATCCGTAATGCTGCTCAATATATTAATAGAATAATCTCTAGTGACACTGTATTCTTTTAGTAATGATTCCATTGACTTACTATCAGCATTGGATGGTTTAATATAAATATTCTGATCATATCCAGCCAATGGCGTATCGTCTTTTCTTGAAATTCTAAAACAACGATACATAAAAATGCGCTCTGTATCGATAAGATGTTGCAAAACTTCTTTTACACTCCATTTGTCTTTATCATACCTATACGTATACTTTTCTTTAGGAATGGATTTAAAAAAATCAATGATACTGTTTTTACCATGTTCATACCCTTTTCTAAGTTCTGTATTGCTTGATACTTTAAGAATATACTGATTGTAATAGGAGTCATATTCTGCTGGATTTAAATCTTTAACTGTCATCTTGTTTTTATTTTAAGTAAACTCATTTCAAATATACAGTCAATTAAGTAAATTAAAAATTAATTATTATTGAATAATTGATGATTTTAATTAATTTTGAAAGAAATTTTATTAAAATACATTAATTATGAAAATTGATACCATAAGTTGGTTAATATTAGAAGAGTTGCAATACAATTCTCGTATTCCATTGACTGAAATAGCAAAAAAAATAGGAACCTCCTCTCCTACGGTTTCAGAGAGAATACAAAAAATGGAGGATGCTGGGATTATCAAAGGATATGAAACAAAATTGAATTTAGAAAAAATAGGTTATCCTATGAGTGTTTTTATTTCTGCCAAAATCAGGTTTGGGATGCTTGAAAAATTTAATGAAGTTGTTCAAAAATCAATAGAAATAACAGAATGCCATTCAATCACAGGTAATGATTGTTTATTATTAAGAGCCAATATAAAAGATATTAACCATTTAGAAACCTTAAATACTAGTTTGGCTCAATATGGAGAATTGACAACTTCACTTGTATTATCATCCTCTATAGAAAATAGAATATATAAAAAACGCAATGTTAATATCTAGTTGACAAACTCATTATTTCAATTATTTTTTTAATAAAAAAAGAGTAATTTGCACGTCTATCATATCTAAAAAATGAAAACAACATTGTTAAAATATTTCGTCCTTTTTTTTATCATTATAAGTTGTGAAAAAGAAATGCAAAAAACTATTGAAGAGCCAGTTAAAATAGGCGAAAATGAATTCCGTATCAATGGAACTATTCTTAATAAAGAAGTTACTAATATTTACTTATTTGAAGTAGATAATGATAGTTTGATCGCTATGGATACATCCTCTGTTAAGAATAGTAATTTTTCTTTCTTTGGAAAATTAAAAAAACCACAATATTTTGCTATAAAAACGAATCCTTCTGATTCAATTCCCTATCTATTTATTGCTGATGATTCAGAAATGGACATTGTTTTAAATAATTTACTTTCCAATTCTGAAATAACATCTACTTCAGAAATACAACAAGATTTAAAAAAATATTATTCAAGTTTAAAAGAATTTGACATAAAGGAAACTGAACTTCTATCAATCTTTAAAAAAGAGATAACAAATAAAACTTCCGAAACATTTAAGACGAATCTAGAAAAGATTGTAAAAGATAGAAAAGCCTTTATTTTCAATCATATAAGTTCAAACAATAATTCTCTAACATCAGCGATTTTACTGAATGATAATATTAAAAATTTCCCATACGATTCTCTAAATAAACTCCAAGACACACTTTCTGAATCTCTTGAAAAACTTCTTTTTGTAAAGAATTTAAAACTTCAAATTCAAGCAATGAAAGTAGAAGAAATTGAAGAAGTGGCAGAAATTAAAATTAAAAAATCTCCTGTTGGTGTTTATAGAACTGCCGCAAGATCTATTCAAGGTCCTACTCCTTCAGGATCTATACTGTCTCTTAATTCAATTCCTAAAGGAAAAGTGGTTTTGGTAGATTTTTGGGCAAGTTGGTGTGGACCTTGTAGAATGGTCAACCCGAAACTTGTATATCTTCATAATAAATATAAAAATAAAGGATTAGTGGTACTCAGTATTTCTGAAGATAAAGATACCGGAAAATGGATAAGTGCAATTGCTCAAGATAATCTAATATGGAATACACATATTCTTGATAAAAATGGCTTGATTGCTTCAAGTTACGGTGCAGATGCAATTCCACATAAGGTTCTGCTGGATAAAAAAGGTAGGATTGCTGACTGGAAAATAGCTGAAAGCAAACTTGAAAGTAGAATTCAAGAATTATTAAATGAATAATTATTTTTAATTCAAATAAACCTCACTTTATATACTTAAAATGAAAGTCTGTATTGCTGAAAAACCGAGTGTTGCTCGTGAAATCGCATCTGTTTTAGGTGCCAATACAAAGCGTGATGGCTATTATGAAGGTAACGGTTACGCAGTAACCTATACTTTTGGACATTTATGTACACTCTCTGAGCCAAATGATTACAAACCTCATTGGAAAAGTTGGGATTTAAACAATCTCCCGATGCTTCCGGAGAAATTCACTACCAAGGTTGTAGAAAATCAAGGTATTCAAAAGCAATTTAACATCATAAAGAGTTTATTTGACAAAGCATCACTTGTGATTAATTGTGGTGATGCTGGTCAAGAAGGAGAGTTAATTCAACGATGGGTTCTTGAACAAGCGGCCTATAAAGGAAAAGTTGAGCGATTATGGATATCTTCTTTAACTACTGAAGCGATTAAAGAAGGGTTTGGGAATTTAAAACCTTCAGAAAACTATGACAATCTTTATTATGCTGGATTTTCACGCGCTATTGGTGATTGGCTACTAGGAATGAATGGAACGCGCTTATATACAGTTAAACATGGTGGATATAAGCAGATGTTAAGTGTCGGAAGAGTACAGACACCTACCCTTGCGATGGTTGTCAATCGACACAAAGAAATTGAAAATTTCAAACCTCAAACTTATTGGGAATTGCAGACTTTATACCGAGATACTTTATTCAATTGCGAGGAAGGTAAATTTTTAAAGAAAGAAGAAGGGCAGGAATTTGCAGACAAAGTGAAAGAAAATGAGTTCGAAATTATTTCTATCACAAAGAAAAAAGGAAATGAATATGCTCCAAAACTATTTGACTTAACAGGATTGCAAGTATATTGTAATACTAAGTTTGGTTTTTCAGCAGATGAAACTCTGAAAATGGTTCAGAAATTATATGAACAAAAAGTAGTTACTTATCCTAGGGTTGATACTACATTTCTTCCTAATGACGTCTACCCTAAAGTTACAGGGATTTTAAAAAATTTAAAAAAATATAGTCATCTCACACAGCCTCTTCTTGGTAAAAAAATAAAAAAATCTTCCAAAGTATTCAATGATGCTAAAGTAACAGATCATCATGCAATTATTCCTACAGGTGTTGAAATGAATTTGCAATACAACCAACAGCAAGTCTACGACATTATTGTAAAACGTTTTATTGCTGTCTTTTATGATGATTGCAAAGTTGCTAATACTGCAGTAATAGGAAAGGCAGGCGTAGTATCATTTAGAACAACTGGAAAAGAAATTTTAGAGAAAGGATGGAAAGTTGTTTTTGAAACGCCGACTTCCTTCAGTAATCAAAAATCATCAAAGAATACTTTTTTACCTTCATTCATAAAAGGCGAAAAAGGAAAACATGAACCCTCTTTTCTCGAAAAAGAAACAAAACCTCCTAACAACTTTACAGAAGCAACGCTTTTAAGATCCATGGAAACTGCTGGAAAACGAGTAGATGATGATGAAATGCGTGAGTTGATGAAAGAAAATGGAATAGGTCGCCCTTCAACACGTGCCAATATTATAGAAACTCTTTTTAGAAGGAAATACATTGTTCGTAATAAAAAACAAGTACTACCTACTCCTACTGGAATTAAATTGATTGATACCATTCAAAACAAACTATTGACCTCTGCTGAATTGACAGGACAATGGGAAAAAAGATTGAAAGAAATTGAAAAAGGAACATTCAATGCTGGAACCTTCATTAAGAATATGAAACAAATGGTTGATGAACTGGTTTATGAAGTGCGCAGTGAAAAAATAAGAGCCAATATTTCTGCTGTAAATCAGAAAGTTATTAAAAAGAATAAAAAAGTTGTAAATAAAAAAGCAAAAATCACTTCTATTAAATGTCTTAAATGTAAGAAAGGAAATATTGTAAAGGGCTCCACTGCTTATGGGTGCAGCTATTATAAAAGTGGTTGTAATTTTCGATTGCCATTCAGTTTTATGAAAAAAAATATTTCCGAAAATCAATATTTGCGATTACTGAATAAGGGAAATACAGTAAACTTAAAAGGCTTCAAATCTGGAAATGAAAGCATAGATGGATTGATACGATTTAACGAAAATTTTGAATTAATTTTAGAACCAAAAAAAGAAAAAATTCCAGAAGTAATTCCTTGTCCTAAATGTAAAAAAGGAACTGTTCTTAAAGGAAATACTGCTTACGGATGCAGTAATTATAAAAAATCGTGTGATTATATTTTTACTTTTGATAAAGTAAAAAAACATGCTAAAGGTCAATCTCTTACAAAAGAATTAGTTTATAAAATTCTCCATGGAAAACACTAAGGTACATCAACATTTTGTTATCTGTAAACCTTATGGATATTTAAGTCAATTCGTAAGCAACCAGACAAAAAGAACAAATAAAAAAATGCTTGGTGAATTGTATGGTTTTCCTAAAAATACGATGGCAATAGGTAGATTGGATGAAGATTCTGAAGGCTTACTCCTATTAACTACAGATGGTAAAATGAGCGAATTTATCCGTAGTAAAAAAGTAGAAAAAGAATACTATGTACAAGTAGATGGAATAATTACGGATCATGCAATTGAGAAATTGCAAAATGGCGTTGAAATAGGATTTAATGGAGAAGTTTATATAACCAAACCTTCTAAAGCATTTAAATTGTTTGCTACTCCTCATTTATTAGAAAGAAAAAAGAAAATCCGAGATGATCGACATGGTCCTACGAGTTGGATTTCAATTACATTGATAGAAGGAAAATTTCGTCAAGTACGTAAGATGACTGCTGCTGTTGGATTTCCTACATTGAGACTGATACGAAATCGTATTGGAAACATACATTTGGACTCAATGAATGCTGGAGATGTAATAGAAGTAAAAACATTATTTTAATGAATAGAAATGTATTTATCATAGGACTTGTATGGCCGGAACCTGATTCTACTGCTGCTGGAACTAGAATGTTACAATTGATTGATTTACTACAAAAAAATGAGTATAAAATCACATTTGGCTGTGCTGCTTTAAAAACGAATAGATCTATTTCCCTTGAATCATTAAATATTGAAACAGTTGATATTGAGCTGAATAATTCAAATTTTGATCTACAAGTAAAAGGATTAAATCCATCTATAGTACTATTTGACCGTTATTTAACAGAAGAACAATATGGCTGGAGAATAGATGAAAACTGTCCGGATGCTTTAAAGATTTTGGATACAGAAGATTTACATTTCTTAAGAAATGCTCGTCATAAAGCATATAAAGACTCTGAAAATGTTACTTTACAATATTTACAAAATGATATAACCAAGCGTGAAATAGCAAGCATCTATCGTTGTGATATATCATTAATTATATCTCAATATGAATGTGAATTACTCACTGGCATATTTAATATTGATATTTCATTAATACACTATATCCCATTCTTACAAGAACCAATTTCTATAAATACTATATGTTCTTATACTCTATTTGAAGATCGCAATCACTTTATGACAATTGGTAATTTTAAACATCAACCAAATCTAGATGCTGTATTATATCTTAAAAATAATGTGTGGCCATTGATTCGGAATAAACTTCCGAAAGCTGAAATTCACATTTATGGCTCATATGTAACTAAAAGAGTTCAACAGTTGCACAATGAAGAAGAAGGTTTTTTAATTAAAGGTTGGGCTGAGGATTTAAAAGAAACATTTACCAGTTATAAAGTATGCTTGGCTCCTATTCAGTTTGGTGCGGGACTAAAAGGTAAGTTGATTGATTCAATGCTCTATGGCACTCCAAGTATTACTTCGCAGATAGGCGCTGAGGGAATGCATGGAAATTATGATTGGAATGGATTTATAGTAGATGGTATTGAGCAATTTTCAGAAAAGGCTATAGAATTGTATGAAAATAAAAATAAGTGGATGCAAGCTCAGAAAAATGGCGTAACAATAATCAATGAATGCTTTGAAGTATCTTTATTTGAAAAATCATTTATTGAAAAAATTCAATTGTTTCAAGACAATTTACAAGAATTTAGAATGCGTAATTTTACAGGCACAATGTTGAAACACCATACAATGAAAAGCACTAAATACCTTTCTAAATGGATAGAAGCGAAGAATTCTTAAACAAAAAAAACTGCTAAAAAGCAGTTTTTTTTTATAAATAAGTTTATTAAATATTATATTTTTTTAACTCTCACTGCATTCATTCCTTTCAATCCTCTTTCAAGTTCAAATGTAACTTTATCACCTTCAGCAATTTCATCAATCAATCCACTTACATGAACGAAATATTTATCTTGAGTTTTAAGATCAAAAATAAATCCAAAACCTTTAGAAGTGTCAAAGAATGATACTTTACCTTCTTTTGCTGTTTCTTCTTCTTCTCTGTCTTCTTTTTTAGGAATTCCTAAAACAATATCTTCTGCATCAACTTTAATTTTATTTGCAGGATCTGGTGGAGTATCCGTTAAGTTACCAAATTGATCAACATAAACGAATTCGTTTCCTGCTGGATTTGCTTTTCTTGCTTCTGCTCTTTTTTTCTTTTCCTCACGTTTTTTCAAACGTTTCTTTTCTCTTTCTTTTTTACCAAATGTCTCCTGTGATCCAGCCATGTACTCTAATTCTTGTTTTAATTTTTAATATAATTTATTGTTTCAATAACTACACTTAATATAGTGTTTTTTATCTAAAACAGTTACAAATATAAGGATTCTATTTGAACTTTTAAGATTCAATAAACTCAAGCAAATTAAAAACAAATCAACGATCTGTTAATCAGTCACTAAAGTGTCTTTTCTTTGAAATAAATTCCCAATCCTTTTTCTATTTCTTGTATTCTTTGCAATTCACTAGGAATAATTAATGCAATTGAATACCCTGTCTTCCCTGCTCTTGCAGTTCTTCCGCTCCTATGCGTATAATATTCTAAATTCTCTGGCAATTGATGATGAATTATAAATGCCAAATCATTAACGTCAATACCTCTTGCAGAAACATCAGTCGATATTAATATTTGAGTACTTTCATTTTTAAAAGCTCGCATCGCTTTATCACGATCTCTCTGTTGCATATCACCTTCTAGCGCACCTACAGAAAAACCTTCTTCTTTTAAAAAATTTGTCAAGTTCTGTGTTCCTGCTTTAGTCCTACAGAATATAATACCTCTTTGTTGACCTCTAGTTTCTAATAATTTAATTAATAAATCATTTTTCTCTTTAATAGAAGTTTTAATAAACTGATGGGTAATGTTTGCATTTACAAGTGCGTTTTTATTTACTTCAATATTTGAAGTGTCAGAAGACATATATTTCTTAATTATATGTTTTATATCTTCAGGCATAGTAGCTGAAAACAACCAAGTATTTCTGGATCCGCTTGTGAATTTTAAAATCCTATTTAAATCCTGTTTAAAACCCATGCTTAACATTTCATCTGCCTCATCAAGCACCAATGTATTGATGTTTTTGATATTTACATCTCCTCTTTCAATCATGTCGATTAACCTTCCAGGAGTTGCTACAACAATATGTGTTGTACGTTTTAAAGCTTTAATTTGAATATCTATCTTTTCACCACCATAAATTCCTTCAACAAATATTTTCTGATCCACATACTTAGTGAACTTAAAGAGTTGTTTTTTTATTTGTTGAACCAATTCTCTTGTTGGAGATAAAATCAACGCTTGAATTTCTGGTTTTGAGACATCTATATGATGTAATATTGGCAATCCATAAGCAGCAGTTTTCCCTGTTCCTGTCTGAGCAAGTCCTACAAAATCAGTTTTAGATTTCAATAAAATTGGAATTGATTTTTCTTGAATCTCAGTAGGAATCATAATTCCTAGTTCCTTTAATCCTTTTATATATTCTTTACGAATTCCTAATTCAATAAATGTTGACATATCCTATTTATTATAAAATGCAAAGGTACATTTATTTACGACTGAATCATATAATTCGGTATCTTTACAATTATTAATTGCTAAAAATTATTATGAAAATGAAAATTCCTTTTTTAAGTTTAGTTTTTCTGCTGTTTTTTTGTACTAATGTATTTTCTCAATTAAGTAAACTTCCACCAAACCCTATTCCAGGCAGATGCTATGAAAAGTATCTTGAATATGATAAAAAAGTGGAATGGAAAGAGATTGATTGTACTTTGGCTAATAAGCGAGTAAAAAATCCATCAATATTGCAAAAACAAGAAAAAATAAAACTGACAAAATATCAAGAAAAACTCAAAACACTCGGATATAATGTTGCAATTACTGGAATTGTAGACGATATGACGATAAATGCTCATCACAGATATTTACGAACTAAAAAATGGAATGAAAGAAGAGAGATGAGAAAAATGAGAAGTGAGAAAACTACACTTAAGAAAAAAAGCAATTAATGCATCCAAATAATATTCACAATGATTCTTATGATTTTGAGGTACTTATTAAAACTCACAATGAGTTAGGAAAATTTATACATCTTAATAAATATCAAACTGAAACTATTGATTTTTCTAATCAAGAGGCAGTATTGCATTTAAATAAGGCTCTTTTAAAACATTATTACGGAATTACTGATTGGATTCTTCCTAAGAATTACCTCTGCCCTCCTATTCCTGGACGTGCTGATTATATTTATAATTTGAAAGATTTATTAGCAAATGATACTATTAAAAATGATATTAAAGGATTAGATATTGGAGTTGGAGCCAACTGCATTTATCCTATTCTTGGCTCTCAAATCTATAATTGGAAAATGGTCGGTGTTGATAGCAATGAAATTGCAGTTAAAAATGCTCAAGCCAATGTTAAATTGACCAAAAACTTAATTAAAAATATTGAAATAAGACATCAACCTGATAATTCTCAAATATTTAAAGGAATCATAAAAGAAAAAGAATATTATCATTTTACAATGTGTAATCCTCCATTTCATAATTCAAAAGAAGATGCAACTAAAGGCAGTATTCGCAAACTAAAAAACCTTCACAATACGAAAACACTTGAACTGAATTTTGGAGGTCAACCCAACGAGCTATGGTGTAATGGTGGCGAAGCGTTGTTTATAAAGCGAATGATAAAACAAAGTGTAGAGTTTAAATCACAAGTAGGATTGTTTACCACTTTGTTATCTAAAAATGAAAATTTACCTAAAATAATTAAGCAACTGACAAAATTGAATACCAATCATCAAGTTATTGAAATGTCACAAGGAAATAAGAAAAGTAGAATTGTTGCTTGGAAATTTAACTAAGCATGATTATTCTACAGGAGGATGACCGTGAATCTCTTCATAAATTTCATCAAAATTATCTCGTAAATGTGCACGTAATTTTTTACGATAATCATCTCTTAACCAATCCATGAAATTATGCGTACTCCTACTGATACATTTAGCATAACGATCTAGCCTATGATCAATATCATCTCCAAGTAGTTTTGCCAGTTCGTATGCGTCATATACATCTTCACTATTTTCTGCACACATTCTGGAGTGATGTTTAATAGATTTTACAAGCACCATTTTTGAAGACTCACCTTTACTTACAGTATCTATGTATGTTTTTTTAATATCAAGATATACATCGTCAGATTTTGAAAATTGTTCTCTTAATTCATCTGGCATTTCATAGCGAAAATTCCCTTCCAACTCTTCATCACTTAATAAATTATCTAAGTAATAACTTGGTGAATTGAATATTTTTTGCCAATTTAAATTTGCTCCCCAAGGCCCAAAACGATGTAAGTTATTTCCTAAATCAATAATCTTAAAAGTGTTTTTACCTTTTAGAATACGTGATCCTCTACCGATCATTTGATAGTATAATCCAAGTGATTTTGTTGCTCTATTCAATATAATTGTTTCAACAGTTGGTTCATCAAAACCTGTCGTCAAAATGCTTACCGAAGTTAGTACTGCATGAGGCGTATCTTTAAACCATTTTAAGATCATTTTACGGTCTTTCTTTGAAACAGTATTGTCAAGATGAGCTATTGGTATTCCTGCAGCCTTAAATGCCTCAAATACATGTATTGAGGTATTAATACCATTATTGAAAATTAATGTCTTTTTCTTAATAGAATGTTCTTGATAGGCTTGCAATAACTTAGAAAGCATATCATTATTGGTATATAAATCTTCAGAAGATTTCACAGTATAATCACCATTAGTCCCTACTTCTAGAGAAGTAAGACCTACATTGTATGAATACGTTTCAGCTTTTGATAAAAACTCATTTTTAATCAACGATTCGATAGTTTCACCTACAATAAGTTCATCATAATTATCCTTCATCGGAAGTTTAACATTGGAACTTAAAGGGGTTGCTGTTACACCTAATAAAAATGATGTTTCAAAAAACTTAAATATTTTAGTAAATGAATTGTAGTGTGCCTCATCAATAATAACAAGGCCTATATCTGAAATATCAAGTTTATTATCATTCAACCTATTGTTCAATGTCTCAACCATCGCAACAAAACAACTGTATTCATTTTGATCGCTAAGATCAGCTTTACTATCAATAACTTTATTGGAAACACCAAATTCTGTAAGCATATTGGAAGTTTGCTTACTCAATTCAATTCTGTGCGTAAGTACTAAAACTTTCTTTTTATGATGCTTTAAATATTGTCTTACAATTTCAGAAAAAATAACTGTCTTTCCTCCTCCTGTAGGTAATTGATACAATAAATGGTAGTCATCTGGCGCATCTTCAAATGCTTTGAAAATCTTGTTAATAGCACCTTTTTGATAACTATATAAATCTTTTCCTTTTTTTCTTTCTTCTAATTCTACGGTAGAAACTACAGACATTATTTTTATTATTTTATTCTTGCAATAATACAACCTTTATAAGGGTTTTGTAGCAATTATTCATGAATAATTACTAAATTACAATGAAATTGTTATTTTTATTTGTACATTCACATATCTTAACTAACCTAAAACCAATTATTTATGACCGATTTATTAAAAAAACCAACAACTGGATTCTGGGTAATCAGTAGTGTCGCTCTTATCTGGAATTTAATGGGTGTTTTGGCTTATTTGAACCAAGCATATATGGGTGATGAAATTATTGCTGCTCTTCCAGAAGCAGAAAGATCATTGTATGAAGTTATTCCAGCATGGTATACAGCAGCATTTGCAATAGCTGTTTTTGCTGGTGTTTTGGGTTGCATACTACTTTTAGCAAGAAAAAAAATAGCTCTACAAGTATTTATCCTATCATTAGTAGGAATACTAGTTCAGATGTTTTATAATTTCTTTATAAGCAACTCAATGGATGTCTATGGTCCTGGATCTATGGTAATGCCAATTATGGTAATTATAATAGGGATATACCTTGTTTGGTTTTCCAAAAATGCACGTAATAAAAATTGGTTAACTTAAATAAAAACTTTCTTACATAAACATTTTATACAGCATACTGAAAAGAGGTACTGAAAATAAAAAAGGTATAATAATTATTAAAAGTAAAGCAATTCTTTTGGGTGAGGATAAGTGTTTCATCTCTTTTTCTTTTTTAAATTAAAATGATGACTTAATAAAAATTAAGTGTTTATTAATAAGACACTTAATTTATAATAAAGTCACTTTTTCAAAAATTAATAGCAATAATTTTTTCGCAATATATGTTAATAAATCGAATTTGAGATGCTATTTTTAAAAAATAAAAAGATATTTTTAACTATAAAATGAGATTTTATAAATTTTATATTTAAAATTATTTAAATAAATCATCTTTAATTTTTGGCAATTCTAGTCTGTATTTAACAGCCACAAGACGTACAATTATAATCGAACTCATTGTCGCTGTAATCCTTACAAGTTCCGAAAGTTCGAAGTAATTGCATATTAAAAATACAACTCCTCCTAGTAAACAAGCAGAAGCATAAATTTCTTTTCTGAAAATCAGCGGAATCTGATTAGTTAAAATATCCCTTATAACTCCACCCATAACAGCTGATACCATACCCATAACTACTGCGATAAAAGGATGCAAATCATAATTCAACCCTTTCTGGATGCCAAGAAGCGTAAAAACACTGATTCCAATAGTATCAAAGAGAAACATCGTTTTACTCAACGGTGCAATTTTACTTTTGAATAAATAAGTAAATAAAACTGCTATTAAAATTGTCCAGATATAATTCAATTCACCTATCCAATTAATTGGATGTGCATCGATAAGAATATCACGTATCATCCCTCCTCCTACTGCAGTTGCAAACGCAATTATTATCACACCAAATAAATCAAATTTTTTATTTGAAGCAACAAGAGCACCACTTATTGCAAATGCAAAAGTTCCCAAAATATCCAACACATATAAAATATCCATAACTACTGTTCTAAATTTTTTATTTCAAATGAAATCAGAACTTCAGTGTCGAAATTTACATTAGTTTCAATAGGATTACAACAGATTTCACAATCCTCTATATATTCGCTAGATGCAATTGAAGAATCCAACAAAAATGAAATTTCTTCCCAGCAATAAGGACATTGAAAAAAATGTTCAAGCATTTTTAATAATTCATAAGGTCATTTAAATCATCAACAAACCTACTTTTTGATAAATAAGTATCTTCCAATTGTTTTGCGAAGGGTATCGGTGTTTCAATACTTGCACAACGCTTCACTGGAGCATCTAAAGATTCAAAACAGTTTTCAGTAATCATTGCTGATAAATCAGACGCGATACCACCAAATTGGCTATCTTCCTGAAGAATAATAACCTTTCCAGTTTTTCTTACTGAGGCATAAATAATTTCAGTATCAAGAGGTTGAAGTGTCCTTAAATCTATTAAATCAGCAGAATAAGTAACTTCTTCCAATGATTTTAATGCCCAATGAACTCCTGCTCCATAAGATATAACAGTAACTTGATTTCCTTCTTTTAATAAGTTGGCTTTACCAAATGGTATCGTGAAGTAATCATCTGAAACTTCTTGATATATAGATCTATAAATTGCTTTATGTTCGAAAAACAATACTGGATTAGGATCATTAATTGCAGTGGCAAGAAGTCCCTTAGCATCTTGGGGGAAAGCAGGATATACAACTTTAAGCCCTGGAGTTTTGGTAAACCAAGCCTCATTGGTCTGACTATGAAAAGGACCAGCACCTACATCTGCTCCACAAGGCATTCTCAGAACAATCGAAGCGTTCTGTCCCCAACGATAAAAAGACTTCGCCAATAAATTAACCACAGGATTAAATCCTGAAGTTACAAAGTCTGAAAATTGCAATTCAACAACGCTTTTAATTCCATTGAGAGACAATCCATAAGCAGTTTCAATAATTCCAGATTCGCAAATAGGTGTATTGCGTATTCTATCTTCTCCAAATTGTTCTAAAAAACCTTCCGTAATTTTAAAAACACCTCCATAGTCTGCAATGTCTTGTCCCATTATAACCATAGCATCATCTTTCTCCATAGATTGACGTAGACTATCTGATATAGCGTCTACGAGACGTATTTTTGTCTTCTTGTTTGAAGGACTTACTTCATTATAATCAAATGGCTTATAAACATCCGAAAGTTCATTTGAAACAGAAGAAACAACGATGTCTTCTTTTGCTGCTTTTTTCCAATTAAGGTCAATTTCATTACTGATTCCTTTTTTGAAAGTTAAAATTTCATCAAGTGTAATCAATTTTTTATCCAATAAATATTTTTGAAAATTCTTAATTGGATCTTTTGCCGCCCATTGTTCAGTCATTTCTTTGGGAACGTACTTAATACCGCTCGCCTCTTCATGACCTCGCATTCTGAAAGTTTTAAATTCAATCAATACTGGACGAGGTTTCTTACGTATACTTTTAACTATTTCTGATATTTTACTATATACTTCAACGATATTATTCCCATCTATAATATGACTTTCCATCCCATACCCTATTCCTTTATCAGCAATATCTGGATTGGCAAACTGCTGTGTGCTAGGCGTAGATAATCCATAGCCATTATTTTCAATGCAAAAAAGAACTGGTAAATTCCAGACAGATGAAATGTTTAATGCTTCATGAAAGTCGCCTTCACTTGTCCCTCCTTCACCTGAAAAAACAGCAGTAACTTTATTCTCTTTTCTTAATTTATGAGCCAATGCAATTCCGTCTGCAACACCTAGTTGTGGACCCAAATGAGAAATCATTCCTATAATATTATATTCTTGAGTTCCAAAGTGAAAAGATCGATCTCTACCCTTGGTAAATCCGTTCATTTTTCCTTGCCATTGAGAGAAAAGCCTATATAATGGGACTTCTCTTGTTGTAAATACACCAAGGTTCCTGTGCATAGGCAAAATGTATTCATCCGTATCCAATGAAGAGGTTACACCTACAGCAATAGCTTCTTGTCCTATGCCTGAAAACCATTTAGAGATTTTACCTTGACGCAATAGGACTAACATTTTTTCTTCAATCATTCTCGGTTTGAGAAGTGATTTGTACAATTTAACCAACTGACTGTCTGTTAAATTATGGTTTTTATATGTAATGATAATATGTTGTTTTTAATTGTTTAAATATACTGCAAAAAACAAAACTTCATAAAAAAACCTTACCAAAAATTGATAAGGTTTTTTATGGAATGTAAATTTTTATTTAAAGTTCTCTAAAAATTGAATGCATCAACCTTTTTTTATCATTTATACTTTCTTCAAGTGAAATCATAGTTTCCGTACGAGCAACTCCCTCTATATCATCTATTTGAAAAATAATTTCTTTCGCATGATTGGTGTCTTTAGCACGTATTTTACAGAAAACATTGTATTTCCCTGCAGTTATATAAGCAACTGTAATATTTGCTATTTTTTTTAATTCTTCTATAACTGTCATTGTTTTTGAAGTTTTTTCAAGGTAAACTCCAACATGTGCTATAAATGAATAATTCATTTTTTCATAATCCAATGTCAAGGTAGATCCCATAATAATTCCCTCTTCTTCCATTTTTTTAACACGTACATGAATTGTACCTGCAGATACAACTAGTTGTTTAGCTATGTCAGTAAAAGGAGTTCTTGCATTATCAATTAAAATATCAAGAATTTGATGATCAATTTCATCTAAAATATATTTTTTCATAATAAATTACTTTTTTATATGGTAATTGAATGCAAAAATAAGAAATATTTAACAAAAAGTAATTTTTATTATCATAAATTCAATGAATCTTTACGAAATCGATTTATTATTTAAATCAATCTCTATATGTCCAAAATAGGATGTAAGATCTCCTTTCTTTTCATACTCTTCATATTGAATTAACTTATCATTTTCAATTTTATATTTAAATACAATTCCAATATTCGTTATTTGATCCTTACCGTTCTCTATGATTTTTGTATTTCTATAAATAATATCAAAAAACTTCTTATCATTATTAGGTATGTTAAAATAATGCTTCCAATTTCTATATTGGTTTTCAACAGAAATTGTATATATTCCTTGTAGAAGGGCATAAAAATTAAGTTTTCGAGTAATTTCTCTTTGATAATCGTTAGGGAAGTGTCCTGCTTCAATAAGAATCGTATTATGACCTAGTTTTTGAAAATTATCACCAGTAGCTGTTGGATAAAATTCATCTGTATATCTACCTATGCAATTTGGAATTTCTTGTTGTAATAAATCATTCATACTTACGATGACACTCATGGTTTCTTTCCTCCCTTGGGTTACTTTCCTAGTTTTTTCTTCAGAAGGCGCTAGGAATGATAATATTGCTGGATTATGTGTGTTTTCAACATTAAATATTGAACGTTGATCATGTAGATTAAAACAAAATTGTGGTTGAAATTCATCCAGTATAGTGCGTAGAATTCTACTCTCTATCGCTTTTAAATCTACTGCATCTCTATTTAAATCAATAGTTTCAGCGTTTTCTCGTGTAAAATTAATAGATCCGTCTGGATTTAATATAGGAATGAAAATCAATGAACAATTCTCTAAAATAGTATCTGCAAAATGTGACAATTCTTTTGGGTTTGAGAAAAAATTGAACAAATCAAATAAAGCTTTCGTTCCAGTACTCTCGTTTCCGTGCATTTGAGACCATATCATAATTCTTTTTGAACCATTTCCTATTGATATCTTGTAAATAGGAATTTGATTTACTGAAAACCCAACAATATCTCTTTGAAATATTTTATCCAAATTATCAATAAGTGGTGAAATATCATCAAATAGTATTCTTCTTCCAACCAATTTTGATTGAAAATTTTCCAAATACCATGCTTCTAATTGATCTAATTCTATCACTTTCATAGAACAAAAATAAACAATCAAAAGTTTACATTTGTAATAAGAAGCAAATGAATTTTAGAATTTCTATTTTGCAATAATGTTACAATATTATTTTTGTTAAACCTGTATATTCTTCCTATAACTAAAATTTATAATAACAATTTAATCAACTGCATTTTAGTTGTTTAATATAAATTATATAAAGTATAAGTTTTAATTTAATATTGTTTTTAAAAAATCATTGGATATGACTCTCTCAAAGTTTACCTTTGTAATATATACTGATATGTTACAATGGTAAACAATCTTGAATTTGCTGATAGACTGAAAATAATTATGGATTATTACCATTTAACTGCAACTGCATTGGCTGATTCTATTTATGTGCAGCGCTCGAGTATTTCACATTTATTGTCTGGAAGGAATAAACCTAGTTTAGATTTTGTGATGAAGATTTTAGATAAATATCCTACTGTAGAATTGTATTGGTTATTGAATGGAAAAGGTGAATTTCCGAAAACTATCGAAAAAGATATTTCTCCCACTCCATCTCTTGATAATGAAGAAATAAAAATTTCAAGTATTTCAGAAAATTCTTTTGAAAATTCAGAAATTGAAAAAATTGTTGTTTTTTATAAAAACGGCACTTTTAAGAGTTATAAACCTTAATTTAATCTACAAGTTGTGCCATACCTTTACGTATCAGCATAATTAATTCTTCTTCATTGGAATGATTGGTTTCTTTCTGCATAGCATTCATTTGTCGTAAAAAATTCATCGCTGCAGCATCACCTCCGAATTTCTTGAATTTTATTCCTGAACTGGTTAAACTTTCCACAAGATTAGAAATCGCAACTTTATTATCACTTTTTGAAATCCAAATAAACGCATCCTTATAAGCATTGGCAGTTTTTTTATCTTGTGTAAAAAACAAGCCTTGAATTAAATGCTTTGATATAAAATTCATATTCTTAACATCTTTTTTTCCAAGATAATAACCAGTTAAAACAGTAGACATCTTGTCCTTTATTTTTTCTGGCAAAATTTCTATTTTCTTCAATGTACTCTCCTTATCAAGTTGATACAATGCTACGATTGCACTTTCTATTACTTTATAAGATTTACTATTTAAAGCATTCGTGAAATGAGAAATGTAAGCTGGATCGACCAACTTTGCTAACGTTATATTTGCTGCAGCTTTAACCAATGTTTCTGGATCATTTTTTGCCAAATTCTCAACTGCTTTTATTGCATCTCCTTTGCTGTATTTATTTACAAAGTCTATTTTTTCTAATGCCAATATTCTCAAGTGCATTGACTTATCATTAAGTGCTTCTGAAATAACTCGAAATACTTTTTTATCCCCTTGATGTTCTGATAAATACACTATTGCATCTCTTCTGTCTATATAGTTTGTCGCATGCTTATATTGGTATAAATACTCATCTAGCGTTTTGCGTTGTGTTATTTCAGACAGGAGTGTATCTGAAGAGCCTATATTGACGAGCTTTACTTTAGATCCAATTGCAAACTCAAATACTTCCTCCGAAGAATCTACCCAAACCTCATGAGATGACTTACCTAATTCTTCATAGACTTCAATAGTAATCGGAAATTCAAACACATTTTCAGTTTGCCTTATATAGACTTGAATTTTATTTTCAAATTGCCCTACAATACTTGTAACCTGCAACTTCGGATGTCCTTTTCCTAAAAACCATTGATTAAAAAACCAATTTAAGTCTTTTCCACTTACTTCTTCTAATGCCAATCTAAATTGATGAGATTCTGCAGTACCATATTTATAAATTGTTAAATATTTTTTCAATCCTTCAAAAAATAGTTTATCGCCAAGATATTCACGCAGCATATGTAATATAAGTCCGCCTTTTTCGTAACTAACTTGATCAAATAAATCATCTGTACTTTCATATTTAAAACGGATTAATTTTTTATTCTCATTTGCGCCATTTAAATACCTGTTTTTATCTTTCATCAATTGATGATCTGCGATATCTTTACCATATTCATGTTCATTCCACAAATATTCGCCATAGTTGGCAAACGCTTCATTCATAGCAAGATTACTCCAACTCTCTGCAGTAACTAAATTCCCAAACCAATGATGAATAACTTCATGTGATATAGTTGATTCCTGTGAGTTCTTATCAATCAATTCACCTGCATCTTGATATGCGCTTGTACCATGTATAACTGCTGTTGTATTCTCCATTGCACCACTTATATAGTCTCTCACGACAATTTGACTATACTTATCCCATGGATATTCTATACCCAATAAATCTTCAAAAAATTGAAGCATTCTTGGTGTTTTTCCAAATATATTTTTGGCTAATGGTTCTTGCTCTTTTTCAACATAATAGTTAACTTCTTTTCCTTTCCAAGTATCTTTTACAATGCTAAACTCTCCTGCTGCTATAAAAAATAAATAAGGAGCGTGTTTTTGCTCTTGCTTCCAAGTATCTGTTCTTGTACCATCAGTATTCATTACTTGCTCTGTCAATAAACCATTGGAAAGTGTGACAAATTTTTCTGGAACGGTTAGTGAAATTTCTTGAGAAGATTTTTGATTTGGAGAATCAATTGTTGGGAACCATTTACTATTATTTTCCGTTTCTCCTTCTGTCCATATCTGCGTCGGTTTATTTGGATTTTCATCTCTTGGATCAATAAAATACAATCCTTTTTTAGCTGCTTTAAAGTTATCTGGTTGAGAAGTATACTTTATATTTACTGTAAATTCATCCTCTTTTTGATACGTTTTATCTAAGTCAATAACTAACAATTTTTTTTCAAAATAATTGAAAGGCAACTTGTTTCCATTCATAGTTACAGAATGAATAATCATTCCTTTGGCATCTAGAGTTACTTTAGAACTTGGGAAAAAGTGTGGAGTAAGTGTAATCCATGCTTCTCCTTTTAGTATAGAATTTGGAATATCAAAACGCACATCCAATTTAGTATGAACCAAATTATTTATTTTTTCTTTTTCAGCACGATACACATTAGACTGTGAAAATGTGCAAATTGAAATAAAAAATATAAGAAAAGGCAAAAATCTATTTAGAGTCATATAATTACTTTAAGTGTACAATAAACGTTAATTATAACTTTATTTGCAATTTTTATGCCGTTAATTTAAAGTTAAAAGGCGCACTGATAAAATCAGTGCGCCTTTTAAATAATGTAAAGTTTTATTTTAATTTAAGTTTTTCATAAAAGATTCTAGTTGCTTAAGCGAACTATCTTCTCCATCGACTTTAATTTCTTGTGCTAGTTGCATCATTTTAGCAGGATCCATGTTTGACCCCAAAACTCTTACAAGAGCAAATCCTTGTTCTTTATCTGATCCAAAAATAATTACTTCGTCTATTGCATTATCTTCGCCTAAAAACTTAACAGTTAAAGATTTATTTCCTCCACCCATAGAAATTAATTCTTGGTATTTTGGGTTCTTTAATATCTGTTTTACTTTTAATTTTTCAGCAGTAAACTCAGTAACATTTTTATCTGTCAATTTAAATCCTAAAAAATTTACTTTTTTAATTGTTTCTAGTGTTTGGGTTGCATCTGCTGAGGTACTTCCTTCTTTTAATTGAATAACACTCGCTGGAATGTCCAATGAAATAAAATCAGTGCTTTCTTGACTTTCAACATAGTATTTCTGCAAAGATGGATCATCATCACAAGAAATTGTGAATAAGGCAATCATTGCCAATATTCCGAAATATTTAAAAAATGGTTTCATAATATTTAGTTTTAAAATAACCACTTCATTTAGATTCTCTTTTTCTAACTGAAGTGGCTCAATAATTCTTTTTATTTTTTAGCGTTTTTCAGGTGCTCTGATCCAGAAATATTCAATCCTTCTGTCAATTCAGCAATCTTATTCAAGTCAATATCTCCTGTTAAGGAAACAATTACTGCTTCAGCAGATCGACCTTCAATCTTTCCGGCATGTTTTTCAATTCCATTAACGAACATTAATAGTTCCTTTACATGGTCTTCATCTCTACCTTCTTTCACATAAATCTTTACATTAGCATCTTTATCATTAACGCTGAAAAGTTCATATAAACTTGAAGATTTTAAATATTTATCTACTTTACCTTGCATATCAGTAGCTATAGATTTGTTTTCTGTAGTGAAAACTTTTAATCCATCAAGGTTTTTTACCATTTCAGCATATTCTCTTGCTTCATCACTTGCTCCTCCAAACTTTGCCATTAATTGAAAAGCCTTTTTACTTACTGATATTGTTGTTACGTCGTCATTACCATCAAAACTATTAAAAATTGATGTTTGTGCATTTCCTATGAAGGGTACTAATGCGATTGCGATTATTAAAATTAATTTTCTCATGATTCTCTTATTTTACTTGTTGTTTTTAAAAATTTTATTTGTTGTTGTTTCATACTCACCTAGATATGCCATTGCTGTTGTCCCTTTTTTCATGTTTTTTGACAATAATTGAAAGGCCATCTGAGTGTTTTCAAAAGCAATTTTTGCTTCTTTTTTTTCTTGGTTATTAGTATAACCTGTGTAAACGCTGAATAGTAATACTACTGAGGCTGCTACTGATAACCATTTCCAATGCTGCTTTTTAGTGTTTAATCGGATAGGTTTCGAATAGTTTTCGTTCTTACTTTCAGCATAATATCCAAACAATGCTTGGTATTGTTGTAAATGTGGAGCAACATCATTATTATTGAAATAATCTTTTAATACTGCTTCTTCATGTAGTGAAGTTTCTGCATTTTCATATTTCTCTAATAATTGCTCAATTTTGATTGATTCCATAATTGTGTTGTTTAATCAATTGTTCTCTTATTTTTTTTCTGGCTCTTGATAAGGCTACTCTAACCGCTGTAGGCTTTATATCAAGTACTTTGCCAATCTCTTCGTATTCGTAATCTTCTACATCTCTCAGTTGAATAATCATTCTCTGTTGCTCAGGCAACTTTGCGATCAATTGATGTACTATTGATACGCTATCATTCAATTCTGTTTTCCTGTCAAGGGAAGTTCCGTTCTCTTTATAATTACTATGAACCAATGACATATTTGATGCTTGTTTTGACTTTAACCTATCAAAACAATAATTTTTAGTCATTGTCATTGCAAATGCTTCTACGCTTTTATAAGAACTTAATTTTTCTTTTCTATTCCAAAGTTTCATAAACAACTCTTGAGTTGCATCTTCTGCTTCTTCGCTAGAAACCAACAATCGTTTTGCCAGTCTATAGACTTTATCTTTAAATGGCATTACGGTGCTTAAAAACTCTGTTTGTTTCATTAGTATAGTTAGTTGATAACCTCACTTTTTATGCTTCGGTTACAATTATGACGACCAAGTTACGTTTTTGTAACATGCAGGATATAAATTTGTAATCATTTTGATTATCTTGCGACTGTAATAACATAACTTTATATATAAGAAATGAAAAGATTTACCTCTATAATTGCATTATTTACGCTACTTTTTATTGGAATGAGTTGTGAAAATGATGATGAAAATAATGTTTCTTCTGATCTGGAAGTTCAGAATTTTATTTGGAAAGGATTAAATGCTTACTACTTATGGCAACAAGAAATTCCTGATTTAGCAGATACACGCTTTTCTTCTCAAGAACAATTAAACGCTTTTTTAGAAGGTAAAGATCCAGAAGAGTTATTTTATTCAGGTTTGTTAAATGATTATCCTAATGTGGATCAATATTCATGGATTGTTGATGATTACATTGCTTTAAGTCAACAGTTGAATGAAGGTATCTCAGGAACAAATGGTGTAGAATTTGGATTGGTATTTGAAACAGGAAGTGACTCTGATATTTACGGATATGTAAAATATATTATTCCTGGATCTGATGCAGCTGGTAAAAACATTCAAAGAGGTGATATTTTTCATGCTGTAAATGGATCTCCTTTAACAACAGGTAATTATAGACAATTGCTGTTTATGACAAATTCATATACATTAAATTTGGCAGATTATAATAATGGAATTCCTACTGACAATGGAATAAGTGTTGATTTAACCATAAGCGAAGTTCAAGAGAACCCAATTTTAACTTCAAGTGTTATTGAGGTTTCTGATAAAAAAATAGGTTATATAATGTATAATGGATTTACCAATGCATTTGACACACAATTAAATGATGTATTTGGTTCTTTTAAAAGTGATGGTATTACTGATCTAGTAGTTGATTTAAGATATAATCCTGGAGGATCAGTTCGAACTGCTACTTATCTTGCTAGTATGATTACTGGGCAATTTAATGATGAATTATTTATCCAAGAAAGATGGAATGATAAATGGCAGACTTATTTTGAAGAAAACAGACCTGATCTTATTATAAATAATTTTGTTGATCAAATAGAAGGCGCATCTTCAATAAACAGCCTTACTCTATCTAAAGTAGTAATTCTTACAACTGAAAGTTCTGCATCTGCAAGTGAATTAGTAATTAACGGATTGAAACCTTATATAGATGTGACTACAATCGGAGAAACTACTGAAGGTAAAATTTTCGGATCTGTAACTCTATATGATTCTGATAACTATAGAATAGATGACGCCAATCCTAATCATACTTGGGCAATGCAACCATTGGTTCTTGAAGTTCAAAATAAACTTGGAGAAAATCAAATTAATGGTATTACTCCAGATATTTTATTTCCAGAAAATAGAGGGAATCTTGGAATACTAGGTCAAGCAACTGAACCTTTACTTGAACGTGCAATATCTTTCATAACTACAGGAAATAGAGGATTATCAATTAAGAAAGGAATTGAAACTAAAGAGATAACCAATTCTAAAAGAGAAACTCAGACAGGATCCAATATGTATTTTGACAAAGAATTATTTTTAAACGAATTATTCTAAATCAAATTTTAACGTATTCATATCATCATTATGCTGTGTTGCAGCATACTTATAACCGTCTTTCCACCACTGAGTCATAAGTTTCTTGTCAAACACGAGAGAATTGGTAGTAAGAATTGTAGGCGTATAATATAGATTCAATTTTACATCATTTTGTTTTGCAGATAATTTCCCTATAGTAATATTATGTTTTTCAACTTGATCCATCATAAATGCAAAAGAGTTCATTAATACTGAAAAAGGATTTTTAGCAGGGATTCTGTTTACTTGTGTAACTTCTGTTTCAAGAATAATAACATCAACCTCTTTTGCACCTCTATTGATCGCTTCTCTGATAGGAACAAGACAGCCTAGACCTCCATCAGCATAATGGCATCCATCTTTATGAAGTAAACTCATAAAAGGCACATAATTACAGGAAGCCCATATCCAATCACAAAAATCTATATAATTATAGTCGTTGACAGATTTATATTCAATTTTGTTGTGAGTAATATTAGAAACTGTAACAACCGCTTCTTTAACACTAGATTTTAAAACATTGAATTCTGCTTCACTGAATTTTTTACGTATTAATTTTCTTAAGTTTTTACTCTCACCAAATGTTTTTCTGCCCATTATAAAATTCCAAACAACATTTAAGTGATTGATAGTTACCACTTTACTTCCTCCAACTTTTTTTATAACAAATGGATTATTGCTAAATATAGTTCTTTGATTAACAGAAGTATACATGTCTTTTAAAGCGTCAATTTTTCCAAGGGCAAGGTGAGAGACCATAAGACTTCCTGTTGAGGTTCCTAAGAAAATATCATATTCTTTACGTTTCTGTTTCATAAGATACTCCGCAACTCCTCCTGCAAATGCTCCTTTACTTCCTCCTCCAGAAATTACGAGTGCTTTCATACTTTTCTATTTATTCAAAAAATTAAAAATTAAATACGTTGCAAAATATTAAATACTTTTATCTTTAAAAAGCATCGTATTTAATTTTTATGAATTATTGATTAAAATGTTAATTGAGCACAGACAAAGTTATTCCGTGTAAATACATAAATCCAAATTCATCTAAACTTTCAGTAAAACAATACTCTTTTCATTAATTATTTTAATTATTTTTGATAATTATATAGCACTAAAAACACAATATGAAATTGAAACTAGTGATACTGTTGTTTATTTTAGTTGCAGCAACAAGCTGTTATAAAGAGTCCTCTTTAAAAAAGGAATTTAACTGCTCCAATTCTTTAGACTTGTCAAATTCTAAAGAGTATAGAGACATTAAGAAAAATTATAAGATTACCATTCCTCTAAAATGGAAAACGAAATTATATTTTGACGAATACCAATCTGACATATTAACTGCAGATACGATAAAACAACTTTCAGAATCCTATATTATTAATGCGTCTTGGAAAATGGGCGAACTGGATTTTAATGAAGAATTCATTTCAAAAATTAATTCTCAAACAGGTTATGAAATAATCAATTCCAAACATGTAACTTTTCTAGAATATCCAGCATTTTGGAATTTATCAAAAGGAATAAAAGGTGAAATGGAACAACATGTTTTCAATCTATATATAAAAACCACAGTTGATTCTTATATATTGGCCACATCAAAAATATACGGAGGTCAAAACATAGAGCAAAGAATATGTGAATCGATAAACCTATTCAATACAATAGAAGTTTTATAATTAATGACTACTTAACTCATTCCAATGCAACATATAATTGATCGTTTCTTTAAATATATAAAGATTGATACACAATCAGACCCAAACAATCCTGCATTTCCAAGTACAGAAAAACAATGGGATCTTGCACATGTGTTGGTCAAAGAATTGAAACAAATAGGTATGCAAGAAATAACACTTGATAAAAATTGTTACCTAATGGCAACTTTACCAAGCAATCTTGATTATGAAGTTCCTACAATTGGGTTTATTTCTCATATGGATACAAGTCCAGATTTTAATGCAACCAATATCAATCCTCAGATTCATCATAATTATGATGGAAAAGACATATTACTAAATAAAGAACAAAACATTGTATTGTCTCCTGACTATTTCGATGATTTATTACAATACAAAGGGCAAACTATCATCACAACCGATGGAACATCACTTTTAAGTGCAGATGATAAAGCAGGAATCACAGAAATTGTCACAGCCATGGAATACTTACTTCAGCATCCAGAAATCAAACATGGAAAAATACGTGTTGCTTTCACTCCAGATGAAGAAATAGGAAAAGGAGCACATTTATTTGACGTTGAAAAGTTTGGTGCCGCTTGGGCTTATACAATGGATGGAAGTCAGATAGGCGAACTAGAATATGAAAATTTTAATGCTGCTAGTGCTGTTGTGACTATCACAGGAAAGATTGTTCATCCAGGATATGCCAAAGGAAAAATGATCAATTCAACCTTAATTGCCAATGAATTTATAAGTCTACTGCCTAGTAATGAAATTCCTCAAGCAACGGATGGTTATGAAGGTTTTTTTCATTTGCATACAATAAATGGATCAGTAGAGAAAACAAATTTAGAATATATCATTCGAGATCATGACAAAAAATTATTTGAAGAAAGAAAAAAAAATATTTCATAAAATAGCAGGTAAATTAAACGCACGAATTGGACTAGAATCAGTAAACATTGAAATAAAAGATCAATATTTTAATATGCGTGAAAAGATAGAACCAGTGATGCATATTGTAGATATTGCAGAAGAAGCAATGAATGAACTTGGAATAAAACCTCTGATTAAAGCAATACGAGGAGGAACTGATGGGTCACAATTGTCTTATAAAGGACTTCCTTGCCCAAATATTTTTGCTGGCGGACATAATTTTCACGGACGATACGAATATGTACCAGTAGAGTCTATGCAAAAAGCAGTAGATGTAATTGTCAAAATAGCAGAATTAACAGCCAAGAAATATAGATAATATAATAATGAACTAATTCGTAAAGCCCTGGATTATTTATTCAGGGCTTTATTTATATTTACACTATTAAAACAAGAATTAAATGGAAAGAAATCTCTTATTATCATTGGTAAAAAAATATGATAGTCCACTGTATGTTTATGATGCTTCTAAGATTGAATCACAGTATAAACGTATTACAGATGCATTTTCTACAGTTAAAAGTTTAAAAATAAACTATGCTGTCAAGGCACTTTCCAATACCAATATCCTGAAATTATTTAAAAAAATGGGATCTGGAATAGATACCGTTTCAGTTCAAGAAGT
>CAJQNZ010000030.1 GCA_905479835.1 uncultured Flavobacteriaceae bacterium | reverse complement strand
TATTAGGTGTGTGTTATGGCGCTCAGTATTTAGCACATTTTTATGGTGGAGTAGTTGGGAATTCCAATACTAGAGAATATGGTAGAGCCAATTTATCATTTATTGATACCACTCAAACATTATTTGAAGATATTTCGACAGGAAGTCAAGTATGGATGAGTCATAGTGATACGATTTTAAGTCTGCCAGAAAACTATACTAATATTGCAAGTACTGAAGATGTTAAGAATGCAGCATTTAAAATTGATGGAGAAGATACCTATGCATTACAATTTCACCCAGAAGTTTATCATTCAACTGATGGAGCAAAACTATTAGAAAATTTCTTAGTTAAAATTGCAGGTTTAAAACAGACATGGACTCCTGATTCATTTGTAGAAACAACAGTAAATTCTTTAAAAGAACAAATAGGAAATGATAAAGTTGTTCTTGGGCTTTCTGGGGGCGTAGATTCTACGGTTGCAGCGGTCCTATTGGACAAGGCAATAGGTAAAAATCTACATTGCATATTTGTGAACAACGGTCTGCTTCGAAAAAACGAATTTCAAAGTGTTCTTGATCAATATGAAGGAATGGGATTGAATGTGAAAGGTGTAGATGCTTCGGCACGTTTTTTGTCTGAATTGAAAGGAGAGAGTGATCCTGAGAAAAAACGAAAGATTATAGGAAGAGTTTTTATTGAGGTGTTTGATGATGAATCTAAATTGATTGAGAATGTAAAATTTTTAGCACAAGGAACTATCTATCCTGATGTGATAGAATCAGTTTCGGCTTCTGGAGGACCTAGTGCAACTATTAAAAGTCATCATAACGTAGGTGGATTGCCTGATTTTATGAAGTTGAAAGTAGTAGAGCCATTGCGTATGATTTTTAAAGATGAGGTGAGAAGAGTAGGTAAGTCAATGGGAATTGATGCTGAATTGTTAGGAAGACACCCTTTTCCTGGTCCAGGATTGGCAATAAGAATATTGGGTGATATAACTGAAGAGAAAGTACGTGTTTTACAGGATGTTGATGCTATTTTTATAAATGGATTGAAAAAGTGTAATTTATACAATGACGTATGGCAAGCAGGAGCAATGTTACTTCCTGTTAACTCAGTAGGAGTCATGGGTGATGAGAGAACCTATGAAAAATGTGTCGCTTTAAGGGCTGTTGAGTCAGTCGATGGAATGACTGCAGATTGGGTGAATTTACCTTATGAATTTTTGCAAGAAACATCTAACAAAATAATAAATAATGTAAAAGGCGTTAATAGAGTAGTATATGATATTAGTTCTAAACCACCTGCAACTATAGAATGGGAATAGAATTTTATTATCAATTACTAATTGTGAGTCTTTTAGATTAAAAATTTTAGAATAGAAAAATATAAGAATGAAAACAGTAAAATTATTAGTTTTATTAATTTTGTTCACAGCGTTTACTGCTTGTGGACAACAAAAAAAGTATGTTTCATATACTGTAAAAAAAGGAGAAACAATTAAGACTATTGCGAATGATAATGATATGAAAGTAAGGGATTTATTAAGATTGAATCCTGATGTTTCTAGAAAACCTGATGCGAATACGGTGATTATCATTCCTAATAGAAAACATAAAACAGAAGAGTCAACTTCTACTACAGTTTCAACAATTGAGAATTATAAAGGTAAAACACATCGAGTTCTTCGTAAAGAAACTTTATTCAGTATTGCACAGAAATATGAAATAAGTGTAGATGATTTAAAACTGGAAAATAACATGTCAAGTAATTCTTTACGAACAGGAAGTCTGATAAAAATCCCTTCTAAGAAGATTGTAAAGGAACAAGAAATAGAGGTTGAAGAGGTTCCAAATGAAATAGTTGTAGTTGAAAATCCAAATTCCATAATGCATCTTGTTGTTAAAGATGATACAATTTATAGTTTGTCAAAACGCTATGAAATTTCTGATGTGGAATTGTTGGAAATGAATCCGTCATTAAAAGAAGGCCTTAAATTGGGAATGCGATTGAAAGTAGGCGAGAAAAGAGATTCTTCGATTGCTACTATTTTCGAAGATAGAATTACCAATAAAACACTAAATGTTTTATTAATGCTTCCGTATAAAATTTCTAGTTCAACGGATTATCAAGCACAGTTTGATAAACAAAATTCATTGTTAAATATTACTACTGATTTTCATTTAGGTGTATTAATGGCAATTGATTCTTTAATGGGACAAGGTCAAAAAGTGAACTTAGAAGTTGTCGATACAGAGAATAGTATAAGTAAAATGAATTCTATTTTAAATACAGTCAACACTGATAAACTTGATGTTATTATTGGTCCTTTGTTTTTAAAGAATGCCAAGGAAGTTGCTAGAAAAATGAATATTCCTGTAATTGCACCTATGTATTCTAAAAACCAAACATCTACATCTGATGTTAATTTGGTAAAAGTTGCTCCTAATAAAAAATTAATTGAAGATAAGTTGGTAAATTACTTGCTTGAGAATTATAATGGAGAGAATCTTATTATTTCAGGAGATGCTACTCCAAGCACATTGGATAAAATAAATAAACTATCAGCTAAGTTAAGAACTCATGATTTAATTGATAAGATAAAAATAATCAAGCCTGAAAAAGGATATATTAAAAAAGAGAAATTTACAAAAGCGATTGATTCATTAGGGAAAAACTGGGTAGTTTTACTTGGAGAAGATAATATCACAACTAATGATGTTGTGAATAATCTTGGAGTGATTCCGAAGAAAACAGATATCAGATTGTTTAGTTTTAATAAAGGATCCAATTTTAAAAACATAAGTAATAATCAATTGTCTAGATTAAATTTCACATATCCACAGGATAATTTCGAAGACAATGCTAGTGAAGCAGTAATTAAATTTACTAAAAAATACAAAGCCAAATACTACATAAGACCTTCTTCTTATGCTATCAAAGGATTTGATGTTACGTATGATGCTCTGTTAAGAATTGCAGATTACGATTCATTTAATGAAGGAAGTAAGGCTGGAATTTCTGAACGCATAGGCACTAAGTTTGAGTATGAAAAGAAACTATTTGGAAGTACAGAAAACAAAGGTGTATTTTTAATTGAATATGGAGAAGGATTGGAATTGAAGAGTATTCATTAACCCTGAAAAATTTAAATTAAAAAAAGCGACAAATTTTTATTTGTCGCTTTTTTTATGATTTATAAATTTTTAATGATATTTACGACCTCTTACTTGACCTCCAGCACGCTTCATTTGATCTTTCATCATTTTTATTTGATCTTTTAGCATTCCATGTTTATCATGCTTCTTAGCCTCGTTGATCAATTTAGTAGCTTCATTTTTTCTGTTTTTGGACATTGCAATTCCAGCCAACTGTAACTTGGCCATTGCAGTATCATGTTCCATAGATAACCCTAGATTTAATGCCTTTTTAAAGAATTTTTCCGCTTGAGTAAGATTGGATTGAGAAACAATTATTCCGTTTAAGAAGTTGTAATACCCTTCTTGTTTAGTGATTAATGCAGCGCTTGGATTTTTAATATAACCAAGCCATTTCTGTGTTCCTGCAAAATTTTGTTTTCTTAATTGTAGAAAGGCAAGTAATAAAAATTCATTTTTGAAATAAAAAAATATGAAAATTCCAGCTAAGAAAAGTAGAGAAATTCCATTCATGATATTCGAGTCAGCAAATTGAAATCCTGCCCAAACAACAATTGCAGCAGCGATTACTAATTTTATATATTTATGAAACATAGTTTGTTTTGTTTTTTAGAAATGCAAAGTTACATCTTTGCACTTATTTTTTATAATATTTTTGATACTTAAAATAAGCAAGTATACTAAGTACTACCGATATTCCAAGCCAAGTCCATATCTGAGTTGGAATTGCTGCTGCTTCGCCAGCTGCGTATGAATGGAGTCCAGATAATAAATGATTGACTCCAAGGTAAGTCATAAGAATAGAGGCAAAAGAAAAAACGGCTAATATATTAAAAGCCAATCTTCCTCTTAATCCTGGAATTAATCTCGTATGAAGAATGAACGCATACACCATAATACTTACAAGCGCCCAAGTTTCTTTGGGATCCCATCCCCAATATCTTCCCCAACTTTCATTTGCCCACATTCCGCCAAGAAAATTCCCGATAACGAGTAAAGCCAATCCTACTGTAATTGACATTTCGTTAATGATTGTAATTTCTTTAATCATTAAATCGAGTTTCTTTTTATTATTCTGAGTTGTAATAACCATTAAGAATAAGGCAAGCATTCCAAGAATCATACTCAGAGTAAATGGACCATAACTTGCGACGATAATTGAGACATGAATCATCACCCAATATGAGTCAAGAACTGGAACTAGATTCGTTATTTCAGGATCCATCCAGTTCATGTGAGCAAACATCAATATCATTGAAGTTACGAATGCCGTTGCAGCAATTGTCAATAAAGATTTTCTTCCAAACAGCAATCCAAATAGCATAGTTGCCCAAGCAATGTAAATCATAGATTCATATCCGTTACTCCAAGGAACGTGACCGGATATATACCATCTGATACCAAGTCCTACCGTATGATATACAAACATTAAGATGACTATTATGGTGCTTATTTTTAATAGGATTCTTACAAGGTTGGAATTGTTAAAAATATTTACAATGATCATAATGAACATAAAAACTCCAGCCAACATATATTGCCAGAATAAATTCTTAAAAATATCATGCTTATTGTAATAAATTTCCATGTCCACTTTATTTCCTTTTGGAAATACTTCTGCTCCAAATTTTCGTTGAAACTTCTCTATTCCATCCAATAATTCTTTAGATTCTGTATAATCATTATTCTTTTTAGAAGTTTGCAATGTTTGGAAATAGTAAGGCAATATTTGTTTGACAAATACCGAATCTTTCCCTGAGAATTTCACTTCGCTTAGTTCAGGATACGAAACCCATTTATTAGTTGGGTCATCTGGAATAGGAAAGATACGCATGATTCCACCACCTATTGCCGAGTATAGAAGATTGGTGCGTTCACTTACTGCAATAACACTTTGTTCAAACTTACTCTTGATTTTCTTTTTAAACGCTTTTTCTTGAATGTCTTGAATTTTATATACGCCTCTTTCTGTGAAAAAATCTGCAAGTCGAGCATATTTTTGATCTTGAGGAATCTCGATAATATCTCTTAGTTTCGTATTGTCAGGTTTGATATAAATGATAGGAACATTAAACCATAATTTTGGGTTTTCTTGAATCGAAAGAAATACCTGATTCGCGTCAAGATCTTTATAAGTTTCTTTTTTACTTACTTTTCTTAACAATTCAGAGGCAAATGTATTTACAGGTTTTAAACGACCTCCAGCATCTTGAATTACCAATCGACTGAATTCTTCTGCATGCAATGCACTTACTTTATTTGCGAGTAAAATAGAATCTATTTGAAATTCAGAAATTTGGTGTTGTTGATGTTGAGAAAATCCACTAGAAATGCTAAAAATGATTGCTATGGTTAAGGCTGCTTTTTTAGACTTTATTTTATCGAGACTTTTTCTTAAATAAGCCATGCGTGTATTTTTAATGACTAAAGAAACCATCAATCCAAAAAACAATAAAAAGTATCCAATATAGGTTATAGTTGTTCCCCAGAAATCATGATTCACAGATAATCTTGTTTCTTCATATTCATCAGTTATGTTGTAACTTGATTGGAAGAACTTGTATCCTTTGTAATTTAAAATATGATTCATAAATATTCTAAAGTCAAATGTTTCTTTTGGATCAATTACAGTAACTTCGCTAGCATAAGACATAGGACTTTGTGATCCAGGATAATTTTCCAATTGAAAATCACGAAGTTTTATATGAAATGGTAATTCAATTTCTTTAGAACCATAATTGACTCTGAAATTAAGATTTCCTACGCTTATTTTTACAGGGCTTTCAATATTGTATTGTCCACCGTTTACAACAAGTTTTTTCGTTTCATCACCTACAGAAACATCAAATGTCAACTTGTCTATTGGATTTTCTTCTCGCTCACCTTTAACGGTTGTATAGTTTCCTTTAATTCCAGGTTTGGGAACTACAAAACTTAATCCTGCTAGTTGATGTAAAGACAATAAATTAAGGTTCTGAATAGAGTCTTTGATGATGGTTCCTGAAAACTGATCTGCCATTCTGAGATAGGTTCCATCATTACTAGATTTTAATTTTAAGTCATCACCGTCCGTAATAATATCTATTGAATTTAAACCTACATTGTCATATCCGACCAGTATATTATGAATTAATTGGCTTGTTCCTTTTTTTATATAATGGTCATGACGCGTTCCAGATGTAGACTCAACAAATTGAATATAGGTATCTCCATTTTCATTTTCTTCAAATACTTCCTTAGCAAAAGGAACATATTCAACAAGGTCAAATGTAAATTTTTGACCTCTAAATTGATCCGTAAAAGTGTAGTTAGGTTTTCCTTTAGCCGATAACAATACTTTATCCGATTTTGAAGGTTTTTGATCTTTTCCATCATCGGTCATCACATCAAAGTAAATGGCTTCAGAGAACATTTTATTGCTAGATTCTCCTTCAATAATTGGCATAATCCCTTCATAACTCACATAGCGAGTAATTCCTGCACCTATTAATATGAAAACAAATGAAAGATGAAAAAGCAATATTGACCATTTTTCTTTTTTATACAATCGATATCTGAAAATATTTCCAAAGAAATTAATTACAAAAAAGATCATGATTGCTTCAAACCACCATGCATTATAAATTAACTTTTTAGCAGTTTGAGTTCCATAATCATTTTCTATAAATGTTGCAATTCCCATTGCTGCTGCAAATACAATAAATAAGATTCCAGTTAGTCTTGTTGAGTATAGAATTGATAAGAGTTTTTTCATCTGTAAGTCATTCTTAAAAGGGCTACAAATTTACGGATAAAAGTGGGAATAATCTTGATGAAACTAAAAGAAAACTACTTAATTTTCAATACTTTTAAGAAGTATTTCAAGAATATTAATTGCAGCCTCAGCGATTTTGGTTCCAGGACCAAAAACACCTACAACTCCTGCT
Organism: uncultured Flavobacteriaceae bacterium; assembly: GCA_905479835.1. Lineage (GTDB taxonomy): Bacteria > Bacteroidota > Bacteroidia > Flavobacteriales > Flavobacteriaceae > Urechidicola. The sequence continues at coordinate 5,673 of CAJQNZ010000030.1, read as the reverse complement.
TCGAATAGAAAATCATAATCTTGAGGAGGAATAACTCCTCCAGCGATAATTTTAATGTCTTCTCGTCCATAATTCTTTAACTCTTGAATAACTTGAGGAACTAATGTTTTATGTCCTGCTGCAAGTGATGAAATACCTAGAATATGTACGTCATTTTCCACGGCTTGCTTTGCAACTTCTTTAGGAGTTTGAAATAGAGGACTGATATCTACGTCAAATCCTAAGTCAGCAAAACTTGTAGCAACCACTTTGGCACCACGATCATGACCGTCTTGACCCATTTTCGCAACCATAATTCTTGGACGTCTACCATCCAATTCAGCAAACTCGTTTGCCAATTCGGTAGCCTTTTTAAAAGAATCATCGTTTTTAATTTCTTTACTATACACTCCTGAAATCGAATTAATAGTCGCTTTGTACCTTCCGAAAACAGTTTCTAGAGCAGAAGATATTTCTCCTAATGTCGCTCTATTTTTTGCTGCTTTTACTGCCAAATCTAATAAATTTCCTTCACCTGATTCAGCGCAATCCGTTAAATCTGAAAGAGATTGGTTTACAACCTCATCATTTCTCTCCGATTTTATCTTATTTAATCGTTGAATTTGAGATTCTCGTACCGCATTATTATCAACTTCTAATGTTTGTAACGGAGCTTCTTCTTTAAGTTGGTATGCATTTACACCTACAATAATATCTTGACCGCTATCAATCCGTGCTTGTTTTTTTGCCGCGGCTTCTTCGATACGCATTTTTGGAATTCCTCTTTCTAGGGCCTTTGTCATTCCTCCCAACTCTTCTATTTCTTGGATCAATTCCCATGCTTTATTAGAAATATCATGCGTTAGTTTTTCAACATGATGACTTCCAGCCCATGGATCTACAGTTTTGGTAATTTTTGTTTCTTCTTGAATGTATATTTGGGTGTTTCTTGCAATTCGTGCTGAAAAATCTGTAGGCAATGCAATTGCTTCATCAAGTGCATTGGTATGTAAACTTTGTGTTCCTCCAAATGCTGCTGCCATCGCTTCAATGGTTGTTCTAGCAACATTATTAAAAGGATCTTGTGCTGTTAAACTCCATCCACTTGTCTGACAATGTGTTCTCAAAGCAAGTGATTTTGGATTTTGAGGATTGAATTGCTGTACAATTTTTGCCCACAACATTCTTGCAGCACGTAATTTTGCAATTTCTCTAAAATGATCCATTCCTATTGCCCAAAAGAATGATAATCTTGGAGCAAACTCATCTATTTTCATTCCTGCGGCAATTCCTGTTCTTATATATTCAAGTCCATCTGCAAGAGTGTAAGCCAATTCTATTTCTTGTGTTGCACCTGCTTCTTGCATATGATAACCAGAAATAGAAATACTATTGAACTTAGGCATATTCGCCGTTGTATATTCGAAAATATCAGCAATAATTTTCATGGATTGTTTAGGAGGATAGATGTAGGTATTACGAACCATAAACTCTTTCAATACGTCATTCTGAATAGTTCCTGTAAGTAAATTAATATCAACTCCTTGTTCTTGTGCAGCAACAATATAGAAGGCAAGAATAGGTAAAACCGCACCATTCATAGTCATGGAAACAGACATTTTATCTAAAGGAATCTGATCAAATAATATTTTCATATCCTCTACGGAATCAATCGCAACACCTGCTTTTCCTACATCACCTTGAACGCGTTCATGATCGGAATCATAACCTCTATGTGTTGCAAGATCAAAGGCAACAGAAAGTCCTTTTTGTCCAGCAGCAAGGTTTCTTCGATAAAAAGCGTTGCTTTCTTCAGCAGTTGAGAAACCTGCATATTGACGGATAGTCCATGGACGACTTACATACATAGTAGAGTAGGGTCCTCTTAAATAAGGAGGAATACCTGCGGCAAAATTTTCATGTTCAAATTTTTTTACCTTTTGCCCTTTAGCCTTTATTTCAATATGTTGGATGTCTTTACGTTTCATCATTCAATCTTTCTTGTTCCATTTTTTCAGCCAATCTCTTTGCAATTACTGGAGCAATTAGTGTTTTTCTTGGTTTTGTTTTTGCAAATGGATACAATTCAATAGTATCATTCATTTTATCATCCATATTGGGATGTTTATTGGTTCCCAATAAAACCAATTTTCCATTGTCAAACTGCGCTTGTTCTTTATCTGCAGCTTCTTTTATTTTTCGTTGGATGGTTCCTTCTTTTAATTGCTTTAAAAACCCTCCGCCTTTTTCAATATCTTTAAAAATAGCCAATGCTTTGTCTGCAATTTCTTTGGTCAAGGATTCTATATAATAAGAACCATTGGCATATTCGCTGGCATTGATAAAATAACTTTCTTCTTTTAAAATTAAGAGTTGGTTTCTAGAAATTCGTTCACCAAATTCATTTTTCTTATGATATACACTATCGTAAGCAATATTGCTTATTGTATCAGCACCTCCTAGAATTGCACTCATACATTCCGTTGTTGTACGTAGCATATTCGTATTGTAATCATATAAGGTTTTATTGCGGAGCGTAGGTTGTGTAAAAATATGAGCCTTGGTTTTTATATCGTAATCATCAGTAAGAAGTTTCCATAGACATCGAAAAGCACGAAGTTTTGCAATTTCAAAAAAGTAATTGGTTCCAACTGAAAAATTAAATTGGATTTGTTGAGGAGGATTTTTATCAAAATGATTTAAATATTCATTGGCATGAGCCAAGGCATATGCAACTTCTTGAATTGTTGTCGCACCTGCTTCTTGATAATTGGAAGCCGTAACTTGTAATATGGAAGAGTTATGATTATTGTTAAGTAAAATATTTTTTATGATTTCATGGTCTTTATTTAAATTATAAAACCAATTTCCACTTTTAACAAGGTTGCCAATTATATCTATATTGATATATAATTTTTTATTGTAAAACTCATCTATAAGATCTTGAATAAAAGTTTCAGATAAGAAATTAAGTTGAAAATGAATTTCAATTTCTTCAGAGCGAATCTTGTTTGCTATTTTTTTTATATCAAAAGGCTCATTTGCAATAAAAAGAATAGTTTCTGCACCTCTTTTAAGCGAATCTATTGCTAGAAAATTTGCCTTTTGTTCGTCAGAAATAAAGATAGATTGACCTATTCTAAAATCTTTATCAATACTTGGAATACTTATATTTTCAGAATTATCTTGATGGTAAAAAGGCTTGATTGTTATCCCGTCATTGGTAGTAGTAAGGAGTGTATTGTTGTAATCTGCACCTTTAAGATCAAATTGAATTTTTTGCTTCCATTGTTTGGAAGATACACTTGAAAAATTATCAAATAGAGAATCATTCATAGTTATTTCTTTTTAAGAGTATCGTATTCGATGATAAATATTTCTTCATTTACCTTCTTCATTTTATATTTTTCTCTTGCGAATTGATCTAATTTTTCAGGATCTTCCAATTTTTTAATTTTCTTACTATCTATTTCAATTTGAGTTTGATAATACTCTTTATCGGCTTCTAATTGCTTAATCTCTCTATCAAATAATTTATAATGAACTAAATATGAATTTTCATCAAAAAATCCAATCCAAACTATAAATACTAATAAAATCAATACATATCGATTGCTAGCAAATCGAAAAATTGTATTATTTTTTAATTGTTTGAATGGCATATTAAGTAAGTTTTTGACTTATTACAGTTCTTACGATATCTACAGCTACAGTATTATAACGATCATTTGGAATTATAATATCAGCAAAATTTTTGGTAGGCTCAATAAATTGCTCATGCATAGGCTTTAGCGTGTCTTGATATCTACTCAATACTTCATTAATGTCACGTCCTCTTTCCTGAATATCGCGTCTTGTACGACGAATTAAACGTTCGTCAGCATCCGCATGTACAAATATTTTAATATCACATAAATCACGTAATTCTTGATTGTTAAAAATTAAAATACCTTCAACAATCATTACTTTTTTTGGGTGAGTTACAATTGTATCTGAAGTTCTATTGTGAGTTACGAATGAATAAATAGGTTGGTCAATAACAATTCCATTTTTTAAATCTGATAATTGTTTTACTAGTAATTCAAAATCAATTGCTCTAGGATGATCAAAGTTAATTTTAGTTCGATCTTCATAAGACAAGTTATCAGTTTGGTGGTAGTATGAGTCTTGAGAAATAACACCTACTTCATCATTAGGAAGTTCATTGAGAATTTGATTTACAACTGTCGTTTTTCCGCTTCCAGTTCCACCAGCAATACCAATAATTAACATAGGTTTTGTTTTACAATTACTGCAAATTTACTAAAAATTTAAGTTTAATTAAGGAGCTTATTCTTAATAATTGTATCTCAATTATAGGAAGTTGCTTTCAAAGTATTTTTATCTAATTTAATTGAGTTTCTTGGATGAAATTATTATTAAGGGATATAAATCATTTTTATCAAATTTGCATAAGTTCTTAATAAAAAATAAATTCAAATAAATTGTTGGATTTAGTTTGTATTGTTGTTGTAATTTATATCATTTATCCTGAAATGGGAACTTGCTGTAAATTAAAGTAATGCTTAAATTTTATCTAAAACAAAAAAAGATTCTTGTAGAAAATAAGTTTTCTACAAGAATCTTTATACTTTAGTTTGTCGGGGTGGCAGGATTATAACTGCTTCCCGTTTATGTTTAATAATCAATAAGTTATGTAATTTTCAAATTACGTGGTAACCGAATGGGTAACTTTATTGATAAGAACTTTCGCTTTGTATTAGTTTACACTTGAGCGATGCAAATATAGCAACCTCAACTTAACAATACAACATAAATTTACGCAAATTTTATGAAAAATAAAAGTAGATTGTAACTAATTAATATACTGATTAATAACTTCTATTTCTATACCTGAATACTCCGAAAATTCACGTATAGTAACAAATTGATGAGGTTCTTTGTCTTGTAATTCTCGGATAGTTTGAAGTAATTTACGCCCATATCGCTCACTCCTACCTGTTATAAGTTGGATATCTTTTGCATATATACATATTCGTTTGCGATTCATAAGGCTTTATCTAGGGCTTATCTATGCTTTTTCATACAAATATAAAGCCATCTGTGGTTTATTTGGTAAAAACGGTTTATATAGCATTTAACGGAACTTGATTTTTTAATACCTGAATACAAGTTAGTTGTTTTGTTTTATTAATCAAAAAATGAAATATTATGGCAAGACAAACAGGAATTATTAAATTAAAAGGAACTATCGGTGGTATTTCTTTTTACAAAACAAGCGATGGACATCTAGCACGCGAAAAAGGTGGTGTTGATGCCAGTCGTATTGCAAATGATCCTGCGTTTCAGAGAACTCGTGAAAATGGTTCTGAATTTGGACGTGCTGGAAAAGGTGGTAAAGTCATCAGAAATGCTATTCGTGTGCTTTTGCAAAATGCGAAAGACAAACGAGTGGTTAGTCGTTTGACAAAAGTCTTAGTTGCAGTTACTAAAACTGATGCGGTTAACGAACGTGGGCTTAGAACCATCGAAGATGGTGATATGAACACTTTATTAGGCTTTGAGTTCAATGCCAACGGAAAATTGGGTGCAACACTTTTCACGCCATATGCGACAGCATATGATCGTGCAGCTGGTGATGTAGATGTTGCTATTGCTGCATTTGCGCCAACGGTGCGAATTGCTGCTCCTAGT